>NZ_JAKUFT010000010.1:0-96077 GCF_022663605.1 Bacillus cereus group sp. BfR-BA-01379 | reverse complement strand
TCAAATCCTCATACCTTTCACTCTATGTTCACGCCAAGGTCACATCTATCTTTTATAGTATATGTATCGAAGTTGTTCCTCCCTAATTTATAAGACATTCCCCAGTGTCTTGAACAACTTCCATCCCTAATTAAATTGACTTAAATTGTCCCCTTCCTTAGACCATCATATGTGATGGTCTTATTTTTGTTTACCCTATCTTCTATTTAAAACTCCCTCTCTCTTTCACTCTATGTTCACACCCTGGTCACATCCACCTTTTATAGTATATGTATCGAAGCTGTTCCTCCCTAATTTATAAGACATTCCCCAGTGTCTTTGAATAGCTTCCATCCCTAATTAAATTGACTTAAATTGTCCCCTTCCTTAGACCATCATATGTGATGGTCTTATTTTTTTGTTTACTTTATCCTTTATGTAAAATTCCCTCTCTCTTTCACTCTATGTTCACACCCCGGTCACATCCATCTTTTATAGTATATGTATCGAAGTTGTTCCTCCCTAATTTATAAGACATTCCCCAGTGTCTTGAACAGCTTCCATCCCTAATTAAATTGACATAAATTGTCCCCTTCCTTGACCATCTCTTATGTGATGGTCTTATTTTTTTGTTTGCTTTATCCTTTATGTAAAACTCCCTCTCTCTTTCACCCTATGTTCACACCCCGGTCACATCCATCTTTTATAGTATATGTATCGAAGCTATTCCTCCCTAATTTATAAGACATTCCCCAGTGTCTTTGAATGGCTTCCATCCCTAATTAAATTGACATAAATTGTCCCCTTCCCTAGACCATCCTATGTGATGGTCTATTTTGTTTTCTAACTAGATTTCCCGATTTTTTTGCTTACTCTAACAAAAGCAATCTATATTTAAATAGATATTTTTATACAAAATATTCAGAAAATATTGTCAAAATAGGTAGTTTTTCGGTACAATTAATGTAGAAAGTAATTTCACAAAAATAAGGGGGGGTTATATTGAAACAAACAAAAGCAATCTTAATTGCATTATTTCTCGGTTTAGTTGTCGGACTCACTTTAAATTTAGCTGCACCATCCATTTTTGAACCATTAAATCAATATGTGTTCAATCCACTTGGTCAATTGTTTATTCGACTCATTAAAATGCTAGTTGTTCCTGTTGTGTTCATTTCTATCGTGCTTGGGGCTGCTGGACTTGGAGACCCGAAACAACTTGGAAGAATCGGCTTAAAATCAATTTCATTCTTTCTTGTCACTACAGCCGTTGCCATCTCTATTGCAGTTACATTTGCACTGATTATACAACCAGGATCTGGTGGTAACTTTAAAACCGAAGGGCTTAAATATGAAGGTGCAAAAACCGAAACATCTTTCGTCGATACACTACTCAATATCGTACCAGATAACCCAGCAAAAGCGATGGCTGATGGAAACATGTTACAAATTATTGCTTTTGCCGTATTAATCGGACTCGGTATCGCTATTTTAGGAAAACGAGTTCAAGGTATCCATTCATTACTTGAACAGGGCAACGAATTAATGATGTATCTTGTTAATCTCGTTATGAAATTAGCTCCAATCGGAACATTTGGATTGCTCGCTTCATCCGTTGGTAAAATGGGTCTTGCAGGCGTCGCTGCGATGTTCAAGTATATGATTGTCGTTATGCTAGTACTTATTATTCACGGCGTCTTCGTCTATGGTGGATTATTAAAGGTATTAGCAAAAGAAAGCATTGTCCGTTTCTTTAAACATTTCGGACCAGTAATGGCAATTGGATTTAGTACATCTAGCTCTAATGCATCTCTTCCATTTGCAATGAAAACAGCACAAGAAAAACTTGGCGTTCCAAAAGCGATAAGTTCTTTTGTGCAACCACTAGGTGCAACGATTAATATGGATGGTACTGCCATTATGCAAGGTGTAGCAACTGTGTTTATCGCTCAAGTATACGGAGTTGAGCTTACTATGTCCCAATTAGCTGTCGTCGTATTAACTGCCGTACTAGCTAGCATCGGTACTGCCGGTGTACCAGGTGTTGGACTTGTAATGCTTACGATGGTATTAAATCAAGTAAACCTACCAGTAGAAGGTATTGCCTTAATTATCGGTATTGACCGCATTCTAGATATGTCACGAACAGCTGTAAATATTTCTGGTGATGCAATTTGCGCAATGATTGTCGCAAAATCAGAAGAAAAATATAATACGGATCAATCTGCAGCATCTTAAATCAAAAAAGGAGTGAAAAGATTCACTCCTTTTTTGATTTACTTCCTTTTTTCGAACGATATTCTTTCCCTTTGTTATCATTACCAGTCTCAAATTCCGCACTAAACTCTTGCTGAAATTGCCCTGATTTTGGTGAGCCTTGATTTCCGCTCCCTTTACTACCATTTCGATTTGTCATAATTCTGCCCCCTTTCTTTACTAGTAGTATGTTACATATTTTCTTTTTTATAATCTTTTACATACGAAAGAAGACCTTCCTCATATAAGGAAGGTCTTCTTCTTTTCTACGTAAGCGTTTTCTTACTTGTAATGGATTAAATAAGTTTTTTAGAAATAGATATCATGATATTCATTTCTTCTTCTGAAAGCGCGGAGAATCTTTCTTGTAAATATTTCTTTTTCTCCCCTTCCATTTTCGCAACCAAATCTTTTCCTTGCTCTGTAATCTCTAAATATACAACTCTGCGATCTGATGTAGAACGTGAACGGGTTACAAAGCCTTTATTAATTAATTTTTCTGTAACAGCTGTAATATGACTATTCGATACATTTAATTCGTTAGCTACACGTGATACCATTTCTTTATTCGTACGGTTCAATATTCTAAGGACGATAAACTCATTCCACGGTATGTAACCACCAAATATTTTTCCAATATCATTACGCAACGTGCGAAACATAGCAAACACATTTGTCGATAGTTCTTCCATTAATTGCTCTCGATTTTGAGACAATTTTGACAGCCCCTTTTACTTCATTTAGTTAAATAAAAACCTTATTAATAATTTTACATGAAATCTTACTTTTTGTCACCTTATTTTCCCATAATTCGTAGTTTTTTAATATACATTTCATGATACAATAAAATCAAATTTCCAGAAAAAGGAGATGAGATGATGAGTGAAGAAGACAAATTTTCTAATCTTAATCTAAAAGATAAGACTTTGATTATTGGTTTTGTTATTCTATTTCTCATTATAATTTTTGCATTTATTTTCTTTGTATATGTAGGAATCTTTCATATGACAGATATAGAGTATAGATCACGCACTGCTTTACTTCTATTTATTTTATTAATCACTTTCTTAGACGGTATTACATTCTTTATCTTCGGTTTCCTCAAGGCGTTGCTATACCCAATGACAAAAAACATGCCAAATTGGCTAGCTATTACCCTTTTTGCAATCATTGAAATTACGTTAGATTGGTTCGTCATTCATACTGCCGACGATTGGATAGAGAGTGTCCAACTGTCCAACATTGCTGAATTATGTGTCGTACTATTCCTTTTCCTATTAAATACATTATTAAGTGACAAGAAGGAGTAAGAATACAAGCTTTTCTATATAAAAATTGGTACAATGAAAACAAATCATACTAAAGAGGTGTTACTTATGAACTTACAACAATGGGCTGATAAAGGTATGTCCTTTGATACATATGTGAATGAAATGAAAGTAAATCAATACGAGCTACTACACATTTACAATAACTTTTTAATTCCAAATGAATTACTTCCTGTATTAGAAGAACGTCAAAATGATGGCTGGCGTGTTATCGTATTAACAGCTGATTGGTGTGGTGACGCCCTTTTATGCGTACCTGTTATGAAACGAATTTCTGAAGTTGCAAATATTGATATGAGATTATTAATTCGCGATGAAAACTTAGAATTAATGGATCAATATTTAACAAATGGAACAGCACGTGCCATTCCAATCTTTATTTTCATTGATAAAGATGGAAATGAACAAGCCGTTTGGGGACCACGCGCTCCAAAAGTACAAGAATTAGTAACTTCTATGCGCGCTACATTGCCTGAAAAAGAAGATCCAACATTCGAAGAGAAACAAAAAGAAATGTACGCTAACTTCCGTGCTACATTAGCGGATGATACTTCTCTTTGGGAACATGTAATGGAAAGTATGATGGAAAAAGTAGTAAAATAAAAAACTGCCGAACTCGGCAGTTTTTTTATTACATAATGAAGAAGAAATAGAATACCGCAGCTAAAATGAAACGGTAGTAAGCGAACGGTGTTAGTTTTACACGCGCTAATAATTTTAAGAATGAAACAATTGCAAACATCGCAACAACGAATGCAGTAATGAATCCTGTTGCAAATAACGGTATATCAGCTGCGCTTAAAATATCCCAGCTTTTAATTAAATCTAAACCACTTGCAGCTACCATCATTGGTACTGCTAAAATGAATGTGTATTCAGCCGCCGCTGTATGTGACACGCGAGCTAATAAACCACCACTTATTGTAGATCCAGAACGAGAAAATCCTGGCCAAAGCGCTAAACATTGGAACATTCCAATTGTAAATGCTTGCTTATATGTGATTTCATCTAATGTTCTTGCTGTACTTGGTTTCGAAAACTTTTCAGCAACAATCATTAAAATACCACCAGCCACTAAGCTAATGACAACTGGGCCTGGCCCAAATAACACTTCTTTAATCGCACTATGGAACAATACACCAAGTACGCCGGCAGGAATCATCCCGATAATAATATGTAATAAATTTAACGATGGTCCGTCTGTTACTTTTCCTATACCTACTAAAGACCATAGACGCTTCCAAAATATAACAACAACTGCTAAAATCGATCCCAATTGAATAACAACTTCGAAAACTTTCGCTCTCTCATCGTCAAATCCAAGTAAATGACCTGTTAAAATCATATGTCCTGTTGATGAAACTGGTAAAAACTCTGTTAAACCTTCAACAGCACCCATGATTATTCCAATTAACCAATCAGCCACGAGTAGTGCCTCCTTAATAACGAATATGTAATTTTTTCACACCTTATCATAATACCTTATCCCTTTTCAAAGTGCATCCTTTTTTTATCGATTCCATATGTTCTAAGCGCGTATTTCTTTTCTATTTTTTAATTAAATTGTATGATAGTGAGGGTTTGTTTTTATGCGGAAAGGGGCTTTTATGAAAGAAACTAATTCATTCTCACAAAAACCAAAGCAATTTGTATTACTATTTTTCCCGATTTTCGTAACACAAATGTCATTATTTGCAATGAGCTTTTTTGATACGACAATGTCAGGGCACGCGAGTCCTATTGATTTAGCAGGTGTCGCTATCGGAACAAGTATATGGCTTCCCGTTAGTACCGGATTAACAGGAATTTTAATGGCTACTACTCCAATTGTTGCGCAGCTCGTTGGATCAAAGAAAAAAGAGGATGTGCCCCAAATTGTCATACAAGCAGTATATTTAGCAATTTGTGCTAGTTTCGTGGTCATCCTTATCGGTTTCTTCGCTGTTTCACCTATTTTAAACGGCATGCGCCTGGAAGAACCTGTGGAACGTATTGCGGCACAATTTTTAAGTATTATTGCAATTGGAATTATCCCTTTATTTACTTACACTGTTTTACGCGGATTTATTGATGCATTAGGAAAAACTCGCACAACAATGATCATTACATTACTATCATTACCAATTAACGTAGTATTGAATTATGTATTAATTTTCGGTCATTTCGGTTTTCCAAAACTCGGTGGTGTCGGAGCAGCAATTGCTTCTGCAGCAACCTATTGGTGTATTTTAATTATTACCGTTATTATTATTCGTACGAAAGAGCCTTTCGCATCTTTCCATATCTTTAAACAATTATATCGTCCTTCTCTTTCAAGTTGGAAAGAGTTCTTAAAACTTGGCGTCCCTATCGGATTTGCTATCTTTTTTGAAACGAGTATTTTCGCTGCAGTGACACTTATGATGAGTAATTTTAGTACGACAACAATCGCAGCGCATCAAGCAGCTATGAACTTCGCTTCCTTGTTATATATGACTCCTTTAAGTTTAGCAATGGCAATGACCATCGCTGTTGGATTCGAAGTTGGAGCAAAGCGATATAATAACGCAAAACAATATGGATTTATCGGGATTGGCTTAGCACTTGCATTCGCTCTCTTATATTCAATTCTTCTCTACTTCTTTGATGATGAAATTGCTTCTATTTATACGAAAGATATACAAGTTCATCATTTAGCAAAAGAATTTCTTATATTTGCGATTTTATTTCAAATTTCAGATGCAATTGCAACTCCTGTACAAGGGGCACTACGTGGTTATAAAGACGTAAATGTTTCCTTAATTATGACATTAATTGCTTATTGGGTAATAGGTCTCCCTCTCGGTTACATATTAGCAACGTATACTGAATGGGCGGCAAAAGGATATTGGATTGGTCTTATTATCGGCCTAGCATTTGGTGCTATCTTCCTTCTTGTCCGTCTCTTTCAAGTTCAAAGAAAATATACAATAGAAAACCGCCGCTCACGATAGAGGGGCGGTTTTCTTTATGCATATTTTTTCTTTGAACGTATAACATAATGAAAAAGAAAGGTGGATACATATGGACGAAAAAGAAAAAAAGCAATCATTCGATGAAGAATTCGCCCCTGAAATTTCACCTGGATATCGACAAGATGTACATAAGCCACCTAAAAATAAAAACACTTCTTTTTTAATGGGTATTACCATTTTTGCTGCTGTACTACTTGTGCTTATCATTTTTGTTTATTTTTAAGGAAAGGTGACATATTATATGAAGAAACAAAATTCCAATCATACGAAAAGTACTGTGAAAACAGAAAAAGGGTATGCAGGTGATTCTGTTCTTACTCAGAAACAAGTTGAACAAGGAAATTTATACATTGCGCAAAAAGAACTTGGACAACAAAATGAAAACCTTTAAAATCCCTCAAAGAACTGGGGGATTTTTTTATCGGCTATTTGTGGCACTTTATTGTACATACTGCTTTTGTTCTAACACCTTAAATATATTATTAACCTTTACAATTTTCATTTCATAATTCAATTTCATTTCGCTTCTCTTACCATTTTCAGTACCCGCAACGTACGCTACAGTTTGATAGAGAAAACTTTCATCTGTCACTTCACGTATGTCCTCGTTTATAAATTTATACGCTAAATCTCGAAAACGATTTGGATAATAATTTTCTATTAATCGGTCATACCCTCTATTTAAAAATATTTCTTCACCTTTTCGTTTCACATCTTCTTTATTATTAAATTCAAACACAGATAATTGCTCTGTAACAAAATGTTCTCCTACCTTTTTCATTTCATTATGAGTTAAAGTTTCTATACTTTTGTTCTGTAATCCCTTATTTAATTCGTACTGATTAATCGTTTTATAGCTAGCAAAAACTTCTTCTTTATATGACCAAAACAATCCAAAAGCAATACATAGAGAAATGATGAATAGTCTTTTCTTCGTAATACTCCCGCCCTTCTTCATAATGATACTTATATTTTAACATATAGAAAGAAAATTCTGATATCATAAACTAGAATAAGTTAACTTAGAAACGAGGAACAATTATGCACACTTACAAACAATATATAAAAGAAGCTTTGCCTAATCTTTCTATACATTCCTATAAACAAAATGAGGAAGGCTGGGATAATGTAGCGGTTATCGTAAATGATGAGCTACTGTTTCGTTTCCCTCGAAAACAGGAATATGCAATGCGAATTCCGTTAGAAAAAGAACTATGCACACTTCTCTCTTGTTCACTACATGAAATTGAGGTTCCAAAGTATCACCTATTATATAAAAATGATGTTGATACTTTTCCACTTTGTAGTTACTATACTCTCATTCATGGTGAACCATTAAAAACAGAAATAGTAATCAAGCTTGAGGATAAAGAACTACAAACTATTATTACACAATTAGCTACCTTCCTTGCAACCCTACATAGTATTCCTTTAAAACAAGATACAACGTTAGGATTCCCTGTTGAAAAAACACTCACCTACTGGAAAGAGCTACAAACTAAGTTAAATCAGTATGTTACTAATAGTTTTACTTCGTTACAGAAATCATCTTTAAATCGGTTATTCGAAAATTTCTTTACTTTTAGCGATACAACCACTTTTCAAAATACAATTATTCACGCTGATTTTACCCATCATCACATTTTATTTAATAAGCAGAACAAAAATATTTCAGGGATTATCGATTTTGGTGATGCTCAAATTGGCGATCCTGCTTTTGACTTTGCTGGGCTATATTATGATTTCGGACATGAATTTACCACATCTGTATATGAACAATACAGCACACTTATTTCTCACCATGACCCATTACTCATTCACCGCATCACGAGTTTTTATCAATACAGCCCTTTACTACATAATATTGTTTATAACTTTGAAACAAAGGATGAAATTGAATTCCTAGCGGGTACAGAACAACTGAAAGTAATACTACAGGGATGAGATTACATTCTCTCCCTATACTCTCTCTCCTCATACATCATTAACTTTTTATCCATTTCAACAATAACTTGATACAGTTGAAATGCTTGTAAAATTTGCAGTTGAATTCCAAAAGGAGCATTCTGTTCTTTTAACCATTGAAATACTTTCGTTTCATCTTTCATTGATTATTCCTCCCTTTATCCCGCTTTAATGGGCAGTAAGACCCCCACCTCCAAATTCAGCGAAAGCAAAGAAGTTAGGCGGGGGATCAACTGCCCATAAAAGTCCGATTGGTTCAACTAATAATCAGTGGGGGATGAAGAAAACCCCCACTGATTAAAGTTTCACTTTATTAAAATCTGCTACAAATATACGGTAAATGATGAAAAGCTTTTCATGTCAATAGCAAAAAAGGATGCAAATTTGCATCCTTTAATGTACGATATTTTTCTTCTGCTTCGCTTCTTTCTTTACTTCTTCCCCTTGGCATTCCCTACGAAACGCACAACTCATACACTCAGAACGAAAATGACGCTCTGTATAATGCTCAGGTTGTTGCAACATTGCTTTCATTCTAGATAAATCAGCCATTCCAGTTATAATATCTTCCTGTTTCGGAACATACTCGTACTTAGTTCCTTCTATTAAATTAATAACTTCAATTTTCCCGGGAAGAATGCCGAAAGCTTTATAACTGAATACTGTCATTAACTTTTGACAAAGAGCAAGCATTTCCTCATCCGCATCGACAACATACTTTTTAATTACAAACGACTCAGTACTCCACTCACCAACTTCTAATGTCAATGACATGTGAACACCTAACTCTTCCATATAAGTTTGAAATTTTTCATATAAAAATAACGGCGGTGTTTGACTATCATCTCTTTCAACAAACTGTAATAAATGATCCGTTAACTTCGCTAACACAATATAATACTCCGTCTTTGAAGCAAACATATTAATCCTTACTTTTTTCCAATACTTTTCTATTAATATTAAAAGTACGATTTTCGTTTGTTGGCCCGCAGGTAGTGTGTAATATTCGTTAATAATTCGATTCACAATCATTTGTGCGATTTGTTGCCATTCAAACGAAGAAGGTTCTCTTCTTTTTATATGACGGAAATAAAATTTATGCGGACAACGCATAAAATCATACAAATGATAATCTGTCATCGTTTTGATTGCGATTTTCTCATGCACTTGCTCTTCATCTCCCTTCTGCCATTAAGAAAGGTGTTTTACAAATTCAGCTCCAAACTGTAAACATTTTTCTACATCTTCATCTTCTGGCGTTAATTCTACTTTTAGTCCTTCTAACACAACTGCCGCTCCGCGCTCTTGTAGTTTTTCTATTAAAATATCAACCGCCACGCCGTATTTCGGATAAGCTGAATCACATGATCCGAATACTGCTGCTTTTTTCCCAGTTAAATTAATAGAATCCATTGCGTCATAAAAATCTAAGAAATCATCAGGAAGATCACCATCTCCCCAAGTGTACGCACCTAAAATAATTCCATCATACTGTTCTAGTATAGAAGCTTCTGGTGAATCCATAATATCGATAACTTCAATTTCATTTTCCGTTTCACGAATGGCACCTGCAATATGATCAGCCATTTCCTCTGTATTTCCACTCATACTTGCAAAAATCATTACTAACTTACTCAACTGTATCTCTCCTTTTACCTTGTGTCTCTTTTTCTGTTGGAAGTGTACTCTTCTCATCTACATATTCAGAACGAATTACATTTCTTTGCCATTCCATATGCTGATCAACATCTTTATTTTTATCTTTTAATCCCCTCCGCAGAAGGTGAAAATTTTTTCTCATTAACATGTCGCACCCATCCTATTGATAATAATTATCAATTTCAACTACCCTTAGATTAATTGACAGTGATTATCAATGTCAATAACTATTTTTAAAAAAATGATGAAAATGTACAAGCTTGTCCGTTAGCTATTCATATACTATAAATGAGCATAGTTCTTTCTCAGCCCTCTCTGACGGAAAGAAATAAAAGCAACTGCGATAGAGCGCAGTTGCCTTTTTTTATACTTTTCTATGATTTTAGTAGTCTTATCGCTGTCTCTAAAAATAATTCCACTCCATAAATTAAAGCTGATTCATCTACATCAAATTTTGGATGATGATGCGGATAACAAGTACCTATCTTTTCATTCCCCGTCCCCAATTTAATGAAGCAACCTGGTGCCTTTCGTAAATATGCTGAAAAATCTTCTCCTCCCATAGAAGGTTCAAGCTTCACAACACGCTCATTCCCAAACAAATGTAGTGCACTTTCTTCTACTACTTTCGTAATATATTCATCATTAATAACAGGATCATATCCATATCGATACGTATATGTATACTCCCCTCCATGTGCCTTTATAATGCCTTTTACAATTTTCTCAATTTTCTCCTCTGCTTCCACCCTTAACGCTTGATTAAATGAACGAACAGTTCCCATTAAAGTTGCTACACTAGGAATAATATTATCAGCCATTCCCCCATGAAACTGCGTAACTGAAATAACTCTTTGCATGAAAGCACTTGTATTTCTTGATACGATATGTTGTAAATTTGTAATAATCTGTGCTCCGATAGCAATAGGATCTATCGTTTCTTCTGGCCTCGCTGCATGCCCTCCTTTCCCTTGAATTTCAACTGTAAATACGTCTGGTGCTGCCATCATAGGTCCATACGCAATTCCTATCTTCCCGCTCTCAAGTCCTGACATAACATGTAAACCTATTACATAATCCACACCATCCATCACACCTGCCTCAACCATTTCTTGTCCGCCGCCAGGATACACCTCTTCTGCGTGCTGAAAGAAGAGACGAATCTCACCTGCAAAATCTTCCTTTATATGTGATAGCACTTCTGCTGTACTTAACAAAATAGCTGCGTGAGCATCATGCCCACATGCATGCATCATTCCTTTATTCACAGACGTATAAGATTTCCTTGTCTCCTCTTGAATTGGTAAAGCATCTATATCAGCTCGAATCGCAATCACTTTCCCTTGTTCCGTTCCTCTTTTAATTGCTAGTACACTATACTTCGTCGGTCTCGTTACTTCAAAAGAAGAAAATGAGCATAATGTATCATATATAAATTGCGAAGTTTCTTTTTCATGAAATGATAATTCCGGATACTTATGGAAATGCCTTCTCCATTTCACGATATTTTCTTCCAAAATAAGACTCTTCCACACTCTATTCATGATAATTTCCTCCTTTTAAAAAGATTTAGAAACTTAAAGTTTGTTCACTCTCTACCGATTAATAAGTAACAAATCTTATATTTTCACGTATTCTTATCGTCCACTTTTATGTATTCACACAATCCACTTTCTTTTTACATGTCAAACCCGTTACAAATTGGTGCTGAATGTAATATAATTGCTAAGTTAGGGATTTTCTTTTTTAGTATTTAGTGCTAATATCAGAAAAGAGCCTTTTGACTTATTTTTACCTAAAATGTGGAATTTTGTTTTTTTCACAATAATGTAGGACATGATACCTACAAAGAGCTATTATTTCATTAAGAGAGGGAAAGACATGGAAAGATTAAAAGAGATATGGTCTCGACCACTCACACAATGGGTTGCAAAGACGGTTTATTACCTTGCAATTTTATTTGCATTACTTTGGTTGTATGGATTCCATGATACAAACACAAGTACATTTATTTACAATGAATTCTAGGGTGGGAACGTTATGAAGTTATTAGAACAAATTGAAAAGTGGGCTATTGAAACGCCTGATCAAACTGCTTTTGTTTGGCGAGATGCGAAAATTACGTACAAACAATTAAAGGAAGATTCTGATGCGTTAGCACATTGGATTTCTTCTGCGTATCCAGATGATCGTTCACCAATTATGGTGTATGGCCATATGCAACCTGAAATGATTATTAACTTTTTAGGATGTGTAAAAGCTGGACATGCTTATATTCCTGTAGATTTATCTATCCCAGCTGATCGTGTACAACGTATCGCTGAAAATTCTGGTGCGAAACTACTTTTATCAGGAACAGAAGTAACTGTAACTGATTTACCAGTTCGCATTGTAAGTGAAGACAACTTAAAAGATATTTTCTTTACTCATAAAGGGAACACTCCAAATCCTGAACATGCGGTAAAAGGTGATGAGAACTTCTACATTATTTACACATCAGGAAGCACAGGTAATCCGAAAGGGGTTCAGATTACTTATAACTGCCTTGTAAGCTTTACAAAATGGGCTGTAGAAGATTTCAACTTACAAACAGGGCAAGTATTCTTAAACCAAGCACCTTTCTCATTCGATTTATCTGTCATGGATATTTACCCATCATTAGTAACAGGTGGTACACTTTGGGCAATCGATAAAGATATGATTGCACGTCCAAAAGACTTGTTTGCTTCTTTAGAGCAATCGGATATACAAGTATGGACTTCAACACCATCTTTCGCAGAAATGTGTTTAATGGAAGCATCTTTCTCTGAGAGTATGCTACCAAACATGAAAACATTCTTATTCTGCGGTGAAGTGTTACCAAACGAAGTGGCTAGAAAATTAATTGAGCGTTTCCCAAAAGCGACAATTATGAATACGTACGGTCCAACAGAAGCTACCGTCGCTGTAACAGGTATTCACATTACAGAAGAAGTACTTGATCAATACAAATCACTTCCAGTTGGCTACTGTAAATCAGACTGCCGCCTTCTTATTATGAAAGAAGATGGCACGATTGCACCTGATGGTGAAAAAGGTGAAATCGTAATTGTCGGTCCAAGCGTAAGCGTTGGGTATTTAGGAAGCCCTGAATTAACAGAAAAAGCATTTACTATGATTGACGGTGAGCGCGCCTATAAAACAGGCGATGCTGGCTATGTTGAAAATGGTCTTCTATTCTATAATGGTCGTCTTGATTTCCAAATTAAGCTGCATGGTTATCGAATGGAATTAGAAGAAATTGAGCATCACCTTCGTGCGTGTTCTTACGTAGAAGGAGCAGTTATCGTTCCAATTAAAAAAGGTGAGAAATACGATTATTTATTAGCGGTTGTTGTTCCTGGAGAACATTCATTTGAAAAAGAATTCAAATTAACATCTGCAATCAAAAAAGAACTCAATGAGCGATTACCAAACTACATGATTCCACGTAAATTCATGTATCAATCTTCTATTCCAATGACACCAAATGGAAAGGTAGATCGCAAAAAATTATTGAGTGAGGTTACAGCATGACCGCATATGGATCATTTTATTTTTTCGCTATAGTGGGCATTTTATTAATACCTACTATCATAGCTGGATTAAAAGGTAAAATGTTGCGTAAATATAATGCCGTTTTAACATTAGTCATGCTTGTTATTATCTTCTCGGATAAACCGAAGCAAGCGATTATGTTAGCCGCATTTATTATTTGGCAATATGCCCTGATTAAAGGCTATTTATTATTAAGAAAACAAAAGAATAGTACACTCACTTTTTGTGTAGCTGTTATTTTATCGATTTTGCCACTTATTTTGGCAAAAGTCGCACCATTTGTACCTGAATTGCATTTTATTGTTTTCGCAGGTATGTCTTACGTAACGTTTAGAGCTGTACAAATGGTCTTTGAAGTTCGTGATAATTTAATTAAAGAACTTTCCTTCTTTAATTTCTGGGAGTTTGTTTTATTCTTCCCAGCGATTTCAAGTGGACCTATCGATCGTTACCGTAGATTCCAAAAAGATATCCAAAAGCCACCTAGTGCTGAGGAATATCAAAAATTACTATATACAGGGCTTAACCGTATTTTCCAAGGTTTTCTGTATAAGTTTATAATCGCGCACTTGATAACAACATATCTTGTTAAGGCAGTATTCGCCAACCAAGATACACTTTTATCTAATGTGATTTTTATGTACGCTACTAGCATGCAATTATTCTTTGACTTTGCAGGTTATAGTGCGTTCGTAATTGGTATCAGTTACATGATGGGAATTAAAACTCCAGAAAACTTTAATAAACCATTCCTTAGTCGTAACATTAAAGACTTCTGGAACCGCTGGCACATGAGTTTATCATTCTGGTTCCGTGATTTTATTTACATGCGTTTCGTCTTTTTTGCAACGAAGAAAAAGTTAATCAAGAACCGTTACACAATTTCGTATATCGGTGCCTTTTTAAACTTCTTCATTATGGGAATTTGGCACATCCAAGGGAGCGCTATTGCGCAGTATGTTATTTATGGTCTCTATCATGCCGCACTGTTTATTTTATTCGATATTTTCGAACGAAAAAACAAGAAGCATAAGTTTTGGCCAAACAATAAATTTACACACGTCCTTGCGATTGTAATTACGTTCCACGTTGTATGTTTCGGTTTCCTAATTTTCTCTGGACACCTTAACAGATACTTTTAATGCACCCTTCTTATACTAGTAAGAAGTTGCACATATAATATATTTCGGATATAAAGGAGATTTTAAAAATGGCAGAATTCAAAGAGCAAGTATTAGATATTTTAGAAGAAGTATGTGAAAACGATATTGTGAAAGAAAACTTAGATGTTCAATTATTTGAAGAAGGTATTCTTGATTCTTTCGCTGTAGTATCTTTATTAGTTGAATTCCAAGAGCGTTTAGATATTGAAGTTTCTATTTCTGATTTTGACCGTGACGAGTGGGCTACACCAAACATGGTTATTAAGAAGTTGGAAGAAATCCGATGAACAAAGCAAAATTTGGTCCGATGCTTTTAGCATTGGCCCTTTTTGCTGTATTCTTACTTATTCCAACGCGCTTCCTACTTCCACTTTTAAGTGATGAAAAAGTAGAACAAGCTGCAACTTCTTTAAAAGAAGAAAAGATTCAAAGTATGATTTTACAGCAAAAGATGTTAGCAGACCCGAAATATCTTCCGATGTACGGTTCATCGGAATTCGCACGTATGGATGCTTTCCATCCATCAAATTATTTCAAAGTAAAGCCTGAAGGGTTCACACCATTCCTTCTTGGACGCGGAGGAACACAAGACCTTGTACATGTGTTAAACTTTGCATCTACAATGGATCAATTGAAAGATAAGAAAATGGTATTCGTTCTTTCTCCTCAATGGTTTGTACCACAAGGTATTGATGAAACACACTTTGCACCTAACTTTTCAAAACAACAAGGCTATCACTTACTTTTCAATGATGACTTAAAGCCTGAAATGAAAAAGCAAATTGCAAAACGTTTATTAAACTTTGAGATCGTTAAGAAAGAAACTTTACTAAAAATCTCGCTTGAAGGTATCGTTTATGATGATACAAAGCATAAAGTAAAAGCACTTGCTGCTAAACCTTTCGCTTATATTTACCGTAACATTTTAGATCGTAAAGATTTATTTACAGCAATGTTTGATATTAAACCGCATAAAGAAAAACTTGACCCTTCATTAAAACAAATGAATTGGGACGAAGCTCGTAAACATGCAGATCAAACTGGTGCAGTAGAATCAGGTTCTAACGAATACGGTATCGAAGATGATTACTTCAACAGCAAAATCAAGAAGAAATTAAAGCAACGTGAAGGCTACTTAAAAAATGATGCTTATGATCAATCGCCAGAATATGAAGATTTACAAATTGTACTTGATTTATTAAAACAATCTGGTGCAAAACCACTCTTCATTTCTGTTCCTGTAAAAGGTCCTTGGTACGATTACGCTGGCTTCCCGAAAGAACGTCGCGAATTGTACTACAAGAAAGTTCATGAGCAAATTGAGAAAGCTGGTTATCCAATTGCCGACTTCTCAAATCATGAGTATGATAAATACTTCTTAAAAGATCATATGCACTTAGGTTGGAAAGGCTGGGTTTATATCGATGAGGCCATCCAACAATTTTATAAAGCAAACTAATGAAAAGACCACTTGAATTATTCAAGTGGTCTTTTTCTATATATATTTTGTAATTGTTCGATTACATTCTCTGCTTCTTTCATCACTCGCTCCACTACATGCTGAGCTGATTCTATTCGTGCTAATGATGACGCTTGCCCTGCCCAAAGCGACATGTATTCTCCTTTATTTTGTTTTGCTGCTTCTTGGCGTATTTTAGAGGTTAATACATTTTGCACTGGATACATCGGAAGCCCTTCTTCTTTCCCTTCATGTCTCTCTATAAATTCATTACGAATACCTCGCGCATATTTCCCGGAAAACGCACGGGTCACAGTTGTACTCGTATCTGTACTATGTAAAACTGCTTCTTTATACACGTCATGCGTAATACTTTCTTCACTCGTCAAAAAGGCTGATCCCATTTGAACAGCTTCTGCTCCCAGTGTAAAAGCAGCAACAAGCCCTTGTCCGTTCATGACACCACCTGTTGCAACAATTGGTATATGCGGGACTGCTGCTACTAACTGCGGAATTAATGCGAATGTCCCAATCATAGCGTCCTGTTCTTTCCCGATAAATGTTCCTCTATGCCCTCCTGCCTCGCTACCTTGACCGACAATAATGTCTACTCCTAATTCAGCAAGCACTTTTGCCTCTCTCACATGAGTAGCTGTTCCGATGACTTTTATTCCTCTTCTTTTTAAGTCATCTATTTCTTCTTTTTCTAACGTTTGAAATGCAAAGCTAACGACTGGTACGTTTTCTTCTACTAACACTTGTAATTGTTCTTTATAGCTTTTCGGAAGCTTTAGCTGCTCTTCTTCCTCTATACCGAATTCTCTATTCACTCCGCTAAGCAATCCCTTTGCCAAGGTTACCTTCTCTTCTTCTATCTGTATTTCTTTCGTTAACAATAAATTAACACCGAAAGGCTTATCCGTTCGTTCCCTTATTTTATAAATTGCGTCACGAATTTGTTCAGGGCTCATATAACCTGCTCCAAGCGTTCCTAGTCCTCCGCTATTACTTACAGCTGCAACAAGCTCAGGCGTCGTAATCGCACCTGCCATACCTGCTTGAATGATTGGGTACTTAATTTGTAATATATTTAACACTCGACTTGTAAACATTATTCCTCCTCCTATTCCTCCTCCTATTCCCCTTATATCTTCTTTAGATGACAAACTTTCCCCTTCTTTTACAAGGGTTGAACTTCCTATGAAGCGAATATATTGAAAGTGAAGGAGGCTGAAAACGATGATTTATCCAAATGCGTTACAACAAGGTGATACAGTAATGGTTATTGCACCGTCCGGTCCACCAACAATTGAAAATGTATTAAAAGGTGTAAACGTATTACAAGAAATAGGTTTATCTGTAGTAATCGGGAAGAGTGTTTATGAGAAATATGGATATTTAGCTGGAAGTGATCAAGTTCGCCTCGATGATATACATGAAGCATTTTCAAATCATGAAGTAAAGGCCATTTTTTGTGCACGAGGTGGTTATGGAAGTGCTCGTCTCCTCCCTCACATTCAATATGAAATCATTAGGCAACATCCAAAAATCTTTTGGGGATATAGCGATATTACAGCTTTACATACTGCTTTTTCACGTTATGCAAAGCTCATTACTTTTCATGGCCCAATGGTTGAAGAATTAGGAAAAGGTGTAGATTCTCTCTCTTTATCTTCTTTCAATCAACTATTCCATCCGTATTCCACCATCTTATCTGCTTCAGAATGTATCGTACCTACCTCTTCCTGTACAGTTACGGGCACATTGGTGGGAGGAAATTTAGCTGTGTTAACGAGTATAATTGGCTCACCTTATGAGATAAATACGGCGAATAAACTTTTGTTACTTGAAGATATTGGGGAAGAACCGTATCGCATTGATCGTATGTTAAATCAGCTACTTTTATCTGGAAAGTTTAATGAATGTAGTGGTGTTATTTTTACAAGTTGTCACGACTGCATCCCTTCTAAACCATCTCAATCATTGCAAACAATACTATATGAATATTTCTCCCCCTATCATATACCTGTTCTATTCGGTTTACCGATTGGACATATAAGCCCCAACATCGGGATTCCTCTTGGAGCTACAGCGACCATAAATACAAATAATAAAACACTCTCTATTTCTTCTGGCGTAGCCACTCCGTTTTCAAATTAAAAAGGAAAAGCGATTCCGCTTTTCCTTTTATTTATAATAATTAAAAATTCGTCCAGATGCGATATCTGCAATTTCTTCTGGAATAAATGTTTTACTTATCTCAGTTCCAACATTTAATACTGCTGTAGCATCTTTCTCAATGCCACCAAATAACTCTTTCCCACGTATCGTAATAAGGGGCGTTCCTTCTGGCAACACGTCTTTTACAAATTCCATTTGTGTAAAGAACGGAACGATCCATCTACCCTCTCCTTGGAAATGACGCAAACGAAGTATTCCTTCTGTTGCCCCGTCCTCTGCTTCTAGTGAACCAGCAACATAAAACTCAGTAGATAAGAGCAATTCATAAAATTCCTTTTGCTTCTGTTTATCGTCCCCTGCTATAACAAGTACTTCTTCTATTCTCTTTACCGGAATTTGCTCCATATGATGCCACCCCTATTTCAAAATGATTGTACTTAGATTATACGAAATATTCTTATTTTTTTCTACATAATTCGCAATTATTTTCTTAAAATAATTTTAACACTTCCTTTGTCGTCACAATCTTAGCAAACTCTTCATGTAAATTTACAAGTGTCATATTGTGAATATCCTCTGCATTATACTCTTTATCATCTAGACCTTTACGGTTAAAAGTAGCCGTTGCATCACTCACTAAATACGTTGTAAATCCTAAATTTCCTGCCATTCGTGTCGTAGTCTCCACACAATGATTTGTCGTTAATCCTACAACCACTACTGTATTACATTTGTTCTCTCTTAATTGCTCTTCTAAATTTGTCCCAATGAACGCGCTGTTAACAGATTTCTGAATAATCACTTCACCTGGTAGTGGCTGCACTTCTTCTTTAAAGTTTACCGTTTCCGCTCCCTCATAAAACATCGACTGAGCATTTTCTTTATTTACATGTTGAATATGAAAAACTGGTCGTTTCCTTTTTCTCCATTCTTCTAATAACATTCTCATGTTTTCTTCAGCAAAAAGATTATTTCTCTGGCCCCAATATGGTAACTGAAACGCCTTTTGTACATCAATTATGATAAGTGCTATTTGATTAGTCATCATTTTCTCCTTCATTCGGGCTGTAATTGAAACAGAAAACCAAGTTGTTGTGACGCAGTAATAAAGCAAATATAAGCGCAAAGCTCTACAATTTCTTTTTCCGTCCAATATTGTTTCAATACATGAAACATATTATCATCTATCGCCTTTTTCTCATGAACAAATGTATGTGCAAAAGTAACGGCTACACTCATTTCTTCTACCTTTTGCATATCATCAGGCCTTCCCTTTGCCATACAGTACGGACATTCATTCCCGTACGCTAATGTTCTTCTTACTTGCTCCTTCAACTCTGCCGAAAGAGTTCCTTTACTATACAATGTATTCTCTACCATACACCATGAATGTAATAGATCCGGATTATGCCCTAATAACTTTTGAAACTTTGTATCTCCTACATTTGATAATGACATTCTCTCCATCATTTTCCCTCCTATTTCCTTCTGTTTTATTGTAAAATAAATAAAGTTCACTTCACATTTCATATGAATCTTAATTTATATTTTTACTTTATAAAAATTATCATTTTACTGGAGGTATATTTACAAATGCAACTAGACCGTGTTGATCGAAAAATTTTAAATGAATTATATAATGATAGTCGCCTTTCGATGCGCGAATTGGCGAAACGAGTAAACTTATCTGCTCCGTCTACTGCAGAACGTGTTCGTAAACTCGAAAGTGAGGGCGTGATTCAAAAGTACACAATCGATATCGATTATAAAAAAGCAGGACTTGTTTTAGATTGTATTTTAGAAATCACTTTAAAAAATGGTGATACAACACGTATGCAACAGTTTATTCAGTCTTATCCATCTGCAAGTTTTTGTTACCGCGTAACAGGAAGCTTATGCTACATTGTAAAAATTTCTGTTCCTTCACTCGTTGAACTTGAAGAATTTATCAATGATGTTTCCTCATATGCAACGACTGTTTCTCATATCGTATTATCAGAAGTATCTCTTACTCCTGATATTGAACATATCTTCCCAGAAGATTAATTAATTTTTATTCATAAAATATAAAAAAACCCCTTACAATAAGAATAAAAATAATATATTATGTATTAAAATACATAAAGTTCGAGAAAGGGGCTTTACATTGAAAATCTGGTTTTATGAAAAAACGGCACAATTAGATGACTTGCTTGGCATTTGGGATAACGTTCCGACTATCCCTCGAATTGGTGAAAAAGTTGAGATTTTAAAAACAGTCCGTATCGTTACAGATATTAAATATGTAAAGAACGGTAATAATTTTCGTGTAGAAATTATTACAAATTAAAAAGTAGCTCCAAGGAGCTACTTTTTAATTATCTATCAAGTGCTTTCTTTATAACGATTTTATCTTCTTCTACAGATACTGTTACATAATCATTTTCTTCTAACCGAAGCTTATTGACTGCTTCATCCGGTAACTCTACAGCCATCAGTCTATCTGTTACGATCACTTGACTATACGCTTCATTTTCTTGTAATGCATTCACCACTTTTTCCTTATTTATAAATCGTATCGGCGGCACACCAACTTCTTTTACTGTACGCCATTGCTTCCAAACATACGGAGTTAACCAAAGTAAACCAACAACTGTAAGACCGATACCGATCCATAAATTACTTTGCGCTTGTAATTCAGAAATTGAAATTGCACTACTCTCTTCTCCACCGACAAATTGCATACTTGTTGCAATCAAATTATTTAGAGCGTGCACAGCGATATTCGTCCATATATTCTTTGTCTTTATGTATAAAAGACACATTACAACACCAAACATGAATGCACCAATAACATCAAAATGTCCTAAACCAAAAATAAGTGAAGATATGATCACAGCTTTTTTAATTCCCCATTTGTAAGCCATTCGCTGTAAAAAGAAGCCCCTAAAAATAACCTCTTCCATAATAGGTGCTAACACACACGCTGAAATGAAAGTAAATATCGTCATATATATGTTACTCGTATTAATTACGTTTCCGTCTTCTAACATAGTAACTAAGAAATTTGGTAACGTATGTGCTAATATGTAAAATTGAATATGAGATATACCAACTGAAAAAATCATTCCCATTATCGTTGCTAATACAATTAATCCCCACGACAAACGTCCTGGCTTATCAAAAAAACTATTAAATACAACATTATTTTTATTTGTTTTTACGTATAACCAAAATAACGGAAATACAAAAAATACAGTTATTTGTGAAATAACTTCCATCGTATTCTCAGAAACCTTTGCTAGACTTAATGGAATCATCGTAAGGAGCAACCCTATAATCATCCATCCAAAAAAACTGCGTAGCCTTATACGTGAAAATGCATAGTGCATATAGAACACCCCCAAAGATAGTAAAAATAAATGATCTGATAATGAAATTATAATATGAATATAGTTGGAAATCTTCCTATTTTTCTCAAATTCTTTCAAACAACATATAGTAATCATTTTTTCAATTGAAATCTACGAGAAAGTTATGTAATAAAAATCCCCGTTTTTACAAGCGGGGATTTCTTTTATTATAATACGTCACGTTTTTGGAATAATGCACTTGATGCTACAAGTAATACAACAAAGTATGCAGCTACAAGTAATAATGAAGTTGTAAAAGTAAACTCTGTAAATGTTGGTTCCGTTCCGCCACTTACTAGTTTATTGCTATCGTACACACTTAAGTTTAAATGGAAAAACACTACAAATTTAGCTACACCTTTTGCAAACATCATCAGTACCATATTAATTGGTCCTTGTAAAAAGAAGAGGAACATCGTAATAATTAATGGTAATACAGACTTTCTAAATACGTTTGCTAAGAAAAATGCAAGCGTCGCAAAGAAGAATGGTGAAAGTACTTGATATAAAGCAGATTTCATTACGATTCCTAGCGTTAATTCTGTTTTACTACCATCCTTTACAATTCCGCCAATAATCATTGAAATGATCGTGTTAGCAAATATGATAAATACTATAGTAAGTAACACTGTAATATATTTAGAGAATAAAACTGTCATTCGTTTTCTTGGACGGATTAATAATTGCTTAATTGTACCTTTTTGGAACTCATCAGTAATGATACGAGAAGCAATCGTAATTCCAAAAATTGTTGCAAACAAAGTAATTAAACCAATCTCTGAACTTGCAAAATCTAAATATGACCCTTTAAATTCACTTCTGTCTCCCCATTTCAGCATCGCTAAAACTCCCAAAATCTCCAATACTGCAATGACAGCAATTAAAATATACATACCTTTTTTCGCATGCAACTTTAAAAATTCATTTTGAATTAATTTAAACATTACGCTTTCACTCCCCCTGTAATCGCTAAGAACTCATCCTCTAACGTTTTATTTTGAACAGTAACTCCGTATATAAGCACATCGTCATTTACAAGTCGTTTTACCAATTGTGGGATTTCATCTTTCATTACAGATACTGCAATTACATTTTCTTGTGCCTTACCTTTAATGATCTCATTTGCTTTCTGTACTTGATCTACTTCAAACGCTACAACTACTGTCTCATCATGTTTCGCTTGTTCATGTAAGTTGTACTCTTGTACAAACTCCCCTTGCTTAATAATAACGACGCGATCACACATGAGTTCAATTTCACTTAATAAGTGACTTGATACGATTACAGCAATATTCTCTTCTTTCGCTAAACGTTGTAAATAATCACGAATTTGGCGAATACCAGCTGGATCTAGTCCATTTGTCGGCTCATCTAAAATTAAGATTTTTGGCTGATGAAGTAATGCCTGTGCAATTCCTAAACGTTGTTTCATACCAAGTGAATATGTTTTCACCTTTTTATGAATCGCATGCTCTAATTCAACAAGCTTTACAATTTCAGCAATACGCTCTTTACTAATTGGTGTAATTGCCATGTTCGCAAAATGCTTCAAATTTTGCATTCCAGTCATATAATCATATAGTTCAGGATTTTCTACGATCGCTCCAATTTGCTCTAGCGCCCTTTCACGCTCCGTGCGAATACTATGACCACAAATTGTAATATCGCCCTCTGTCATTGATATAAGACCTGTCATCATACGAATTGTCGTCGTTTTACCACTACCGTTCGGTCCAAGAAACCCGTACACTTCCCCTTCACAAACTTCAAATGATAAACCGCGAATAATTTCTGTTCTACCAATTTTTTTTCGAACATTCTCTAACTTTACTACTACATTTCCCAATGTTGATTCCTCCTTTAGACTTCTAGTTTTTTATCGATTATGCGTCCTGTTATATAAACAAGTAAAACAAATATACCGATTGAAAAAGCGATACTATATAAATTCATAAGACTTTCTGGATATAGTATAAGATTTATATCCATTGATTCATCTATATAAACTAACTTCCTAATAAAATTAGATGTAGGTGCAAGTCCGCCTAGCATTTCATATATCATATTGATTACTTTCGTTACGAGTAAAAATATGAAGAAAATAAGTACATACTCCATTTTTTTCTTTTTTAAAGAAAATACTTTAACACCAGATACTGTGAAAAGTAAAACTAACAATATACTTGATAAATTAAATACATATAACACACTACTAAATACTTGTTTTACTATATCTAGCTCAATTGTACTTTCGGTAAATAACATTCCATAGAGTTCTGTACCTTTTATTACTTTCATCGAAATACTATAGACAAATATAGTACCTATCACTTCAAAACACATTAAACTAATTGCCGCATATGACAATATTGCTAAAACAATTTTTTTACCAGATATCGGTGTTAATCGAAATAATGTACTTTCGGTCATTTTCCCAAACGCAGACATTGCCTGCAGTAATACTAATACCGCAAAAATTATATAAACTAAGAATACTAAGGCAATTATAATCATTTGCCTTACTTCTCCTGATTCTTGTTTAATATAATTCCCCATACTTACAAAAGCGACAGCTACAATAAATATGAATGATAATAACGAAATAACAATTTGCTTTTTATTCGCATTGTACATATATATTAAACTGGCCTTCATCTACTAAACACCTCCTTAAACACATCTGTGACAGCTTTTCCTCGTTGGAAACGTAATTCCTCTACATTTTCATGCAGTACACTCTCACCATCTTTTAAAAAGATTACTTCATCAAAAATATTTTCCACTTCTCCGATTAAATGCGTGGCAATTAAAATGGTACAGTCTTCGCGATAAAACTGTAAAATAAGCTCTAATACGTGTTCTCTAGAAACAAGGTCAATTCCGCCAAGCGGTTCATCTAGTACGTATAACTTTGCTTTTCTCGAAAATGTTAAAATAATTTGTAGCTTTTCAACCATACCTTTTGATAAAGCTGTAATTTTTTCTTCTAACGGTATTTTAAATTCCGCAATCGTATCTACCGCTTTTTGAATGTCGAAGTCTTTATAAAAATCTCGATAGAAAAATAAAGAATCTTTTACCGTCATCCAATCATCAAATACTGGTTTATCCGACATAAAAGAAACAATTTCTTTCGTTTCTAATCCGACCTTTTTACCAGCGATTGTAATACTCCCTTCGGAAGGATGCTGCAGACCGGCAATCATTTTCAATAACGTCGTTTTTCCGCTTCCGTTATCTCCAACGAGTCCTATAATTTTCCCTTCCGTAATCTCTATGTTTAATTCACGGATCACTGCTTTTAACCCGTATCTCTTCCATAAGTTTTCTATTTTTAATAACTCTGTCATTCGCTCTCCTCCCTTTTCTCATGTAATGAAGAACGAAGGATTGTAAGAATTTCTTCTTCTGAAAAACCTAAATTGTCCATTCCATCTATAAAAGAATGAAGTAATTCTTTCGCCATCTCTTTTCGCAGCTCCATAATTTTCTCCCCTTCATTCGTTACATATCGTCCCATTCCTCTACGCGTTACAACAACCCCATCCCGTTCCAGCTCTTGAAATGTACGCTGAATCGTATTTGGATTTACTTGTAATTCACTCGCTAATTCACGTACAGAGGGAATTTTATCACCAGGCAATAAATGTCCTGTTACGATTTCTTTTTTTATGTATTCCATTACCTGAATGTAAATTGGTGTATTTGGAGAAAACTCTATTTTCATTTCTTCCCTCCTTTTGTATCAGTGTACTAGTTAAATAATACACCGATACAAAAGGATTGTAAATACCCATTTAATTACAAAAAAGTGCTATCCATTAGCTGGGTAGCACTTTTCAAACAGAAATTGTTATATAAAAATAATAGTGTTATGTAAACAAATTCATAAAGAAAAGCTGTCTTATTCATTGATAAGACAGCTTTTCTTTATAATCATATCTTAAAAATCAAACACGAAGTCATCATCAGATAACTTTTCAACGTTCGTCGCTTTTACGTAACCATTTCCTTTTACAGAGAAGAAATCATGGTTTTTCGTATCTGTACGTAAACCATTTAAAACGATTGGGTTAATTTCTTCTTCTTCAAACTTCGGCTCAAGTCCTAAGTTCATAAGTCCTTTATTCGCATTGTAACGAACGAAACGATTTACATCCTCTACAAGACCGATAGAAGTGTAAATTTCTTCTGTGTATGCCATTTCAATTTCATATAGTTCCATTAATAACTCTTGCGTTTCTTTTTGCACTTCTTGTTGATCTTCTGCAGAAAGTTCCGCGAAGATTTGTTGTGCTAAAATACCGACGAATACGCCGTGAATTGATTCATCACGAATTATTAAGTTAATAATTTCACCACTTGCTGTCAATTTACCTTGACCTGCTAAGTAAAGTGGATAGAAGAATCCACTATAGAATAAGTAACTTTCTAAAAATACACTTGCTACCATTGCCATGTATAACTCTTTTTTCGTTACTTCAGGCTTTAATAAACGACGATAGTAACTAGTAACAATCCCAGCTTTTTTCTCAAGTAATGGATGATTGTCTACCCATTCAAAAATATCATCAATTTCTTCTTCAGTAGCTAACGTTGTGAAAATATGACTGTAACTCTTCGCATGTACTTCTTCCATAGCTCCCATGAAAGCTAATACACTTTTCGCTTGTAAATTTTCAAGATGCACAAGTACAAGTGGCATCCCTTCGCCACCTTGTTTCGTATCTAAAAGTGTTAAACCACCTAATACACGCTTATAAGCAACCTGCTCTTCTTTTGATAATTGTGCCCAAGTATTTTTGTCAGAAGATACCGCGATTTCTTCTTCTGTCCAAAACTGAGCGATGTTTTGCTTCCAAAACATTAAACTAAAATCATCTTCTTTTTTGTTCCAGTTTACCGCACGCATTCAATCGCCCCTTCTCTAAATAAACATGAAAAATTGATAACTAAGCATGAGCAGGGTTCAGAAAACCCTGCTCATGATGTCTCACTTTTTATATTAAACGGTACAAGCTACGCACTCTTCCACGCTTAACTTACGTGTTCTCGTATAATAAAGACTCTTTAAGCCTTTTTTATGTGCATAGATGTAGTAACGTGCTAATTCACGTGTTGAAATATCACTATTAACATAAAGAATTGTACTAATTCCTTGGTCAATATGTTCTTGAATTTCTGCGATTAAATCAATTAATTTAAACTGATTCATATCGTAAGAAGATTTATAGTACCAGAACGTATCCTTTGATAAATACGGCATTGGATAATATGTTGTCGCATTCGCATATGTTCTTGATTCAATTTGACTTACGATTGGCATTACGCTTGAAGTTGCATTTTGAACGTAACTGATAGATTGTGTTGGAGCGATAGCAAGACGGTATGAATTATATAATCCATTCTTCTTCACTTGCTCTTTTAAACTTGTCCAATCTTCTTTTGTTGGAATATGAATTCCATCAAATAGTTGTTGAACTTTTTCAGTTACTGGGCTGTAATCTGTCGTTTCGTATTTTTCAAAGTATGTGCCATTTGCATAATCAGACTTATCGAAGTCTTTAAATGTTTCGCCTTTTTCTTTAGCGATTTCCATACTTTTCTCAATAGAGTAGTAATTTAACATCATAAAGAATGTACGAGCGAACTCTTTCGCTTCAGCACTTTCATATGCAATTTTGTTTTTTGATAAATATCCGTGTAAGTTCATTGCGCCAAGTCCAACTGAATGAAGCTCATCATTCGCTTTTTTCACAGTTGGTGCATTCGGAATGATCGTCATATCAGAAACAGCTGTTAAAGCTTCCATTCCCGCATGAACTGCTTCACGAATTTCTTTATTTTCCATTACATTTACGATATTTAACGATCCTAAGTTACAGTTAATATCACGGCGGATAATGTCATCTGTACCGTAATCATTTATTTCAGAAGTTTCTTGAAGCTGGAAGATTTCTGTCTCGAATGTTCAACCGAGTTCGCTACTCCTCAGTCCGTTGCGCAAGCAACTGCTGTATGTCACCATACAGGACAGACTATATCATCACCTACAGCATTACCTGATTAGGTGCTCCGCTTTTCGAACGCCAATCGCTTGCGCTCTACTCCCCTAAGGGATAGTCGTTAGGCTTTTACTTATCTTAATACTTCAGAAAGTCTCTTATTACTTTATGTTGTCCCATAACTCTGCTATACAAAATAATAAGATACATTCTGAACTTTTATATTTTCATTCTAAGATAAGATTTAGCACGGTAGGTTACCTCAAATTTGAGGCTTTCCCCGTTTAACGGAGTTTTCGACTAGCATTTCTACTAGAAGGTGCTACATATTTAACACAAGTTCGACATCTTCACAGTTCCAATATCCTTCAGTGGATGTTGGTTATTTGCATTTGATTTAAACATTAAGTATGGGTAACCAGACTCAAGCTGAATCATAGCAATTTTAATAAGCATATCACGTGCACTAATATCTAGCGGCTTCTTCTTCACTTTCGGATTGCTCATTAATTCATCGTACATTTCATCGATATCAATATCATCTAAATGCTTTCCGTATTCTTTATACACCGTATAAGGCGCGAAAACATGGAAAGGTTCGTTTTTCTCAGCAAGCTCAAAGAACTTACTTGGAACGATAATTCCGATTGATAGAGACTGAATACGGCTCTTCTCATCGGCATTTATTTTCTTTGTATCAAGGAATTCAATAATATCCCAATGGAAAATGTTTAAGTATACTGCGCCGGCACCTTTTCGTTGGCCAAGCTGATTCGCATATGAAAACGAATCTTCAAGTAATTTCATAACAGGTACTACACCACTTGCAGCATTATCGATACCTTTAATTTGCTCACCACGTGCGCGTAGCTTAGATAAGTTTAAAGCTACTCCCCCGCCGATTTTCGATAATTGCATTGCAGTATTAATGTTAAAGCCGATTGAATTTAAGCTATCATCCATCTCTAACAAGAAACAAGACACCATTTCTCCTCTTCTGCTTCGTCCCGCATTTAAAAAGGTTGGTGTCGCTGGTTGGTAGTTTTGTTTTACAATCATGCTTGCGAAGTGTTTTGCCTTCGCAACATCACCGCGTCCTAAGTATAATGAAACAATTGCTACACGATCTTCATAGCTTTCTAAGTATTGTTTTTGATCATTTGTTTTTAACGCATAATCTTTGTAGAACTTAGATGCTGCCATATAAGATTGGAACTCGAAGTTTTCACCATAAGCGATGTTATATACCTCTTCTACTTCCTCCAAGCTATACTCGTCCAGAACGTTGTAATAGTAATCATGTTCTTTCATATACTCCATTCGCTCTGCCACGCTATTAAAATGAACGGTATTCTCTCTAGCTTCTTCCATAAAGACTTCTAATGCCTCTTTATCTTTATGAAGCTGATAAAAACCGTCCTGCATTTGCGTGATTTCATTATTCAGTTCAATGTGTCGCAATCTCCCGCACCCTTTCCTTAAAATATTCTACATCGTTATTTGTTCCTGATAACTCAAATTTTGATACAATAGGCACTTCATATTTAGCAGAAATTTTGTCAGCACTTGCACCGAACATGTCTCCCCAGTTACGATTGCCGCTTGCAGATACGCCTTTTAATTTTTCATTATTGCGCTCTAAAAATTCTAAAACACGTTCTGGTACATTGCCAAAACCTGTTGTATACGTAATTAAAACAAAGTCTTCATCTATTACTAGATCTTCACCAATTTGAACGGCCGGCATATTTAATTTGTGAATGAAACGCTTCACGTTTCCTGTCATAGAATCATATGCAACTATCATTTCCGACCCTCCCTCTCCAATCTATACTCTCTGTATGTTCCTTCTTGTTTTCTCTATATATTGTATTACGTTTCAAAATAAGACACAAGATATATGTATAAATTCTTTCTTTTTTTAAATTTTACTTTTCGACAAGATAGTCGATTTTTTTCAATACAATGACTATGAAACAACATTCTAAAACTCATGTCAATAAAGTGCTTTTCAAAAAAGTTGTCAACGAATTTAACCTTATTTTTTAAAAAGTTACCAATATATTTTGTCATAAAACGGCAAATGCTGGAGGAATATATTTCTCCAGCATCACGCAAAAAAGAACAGACATGAAACGATAATCTGTTCTAAAAAACGATTACATTTATCAATTTTACTTTATTAAATATTATACATATACTTTTGGCTCGCGTTACATACTAAAAGATAACTATTATAGAAAAAGATTATTATTATGGAAATTCAACTTATTTATGAAAAGATTATTCAGAGTGCTCAATACGCAAAATATCTTTTACAAATATATGATGTGGATTTTCATCTTTATCAATCATTGTACATACAGGAGCTTCTTCATCAAAGTACACAATCATTCCTTCTACGTACTGATATGTATGTTGAACTTGTACAGTTACTTTAATTTCTATAGCCTCTTCATATGCTCTTTTTATTTTTCGAAGCATTTTTTCCGAACACTTTCGTTTCTCTGGGTACATAACCATCCCCATAAACCTATTGCCGGCTCTGTCTTTCCACATATAATCCCAATGCGGTAATATGCCTTGTTTAAAATCGCCCATAATTCTCCTCCCCTATATTCTTCTAGTTACGAACGTGGCGTTTCTGAATATGTATAAATTACTTGTCCGCCGCGCTGCGCGTTCCCAATAATATGTTTAAAATCTTCACGCCCTACTACAACTTTCCTAAACGTATAAAATACATCTTTCGTTGCAACATACTCCTTTATTTCACCATTTTTCAGCTGATCCAAAATTGTATTTGCTAATTGCTCATCCATGTATTTCACCTCTATGCAATATTTTATTTTATCGTATATTCTTTAGGTCAACAACTGTAAAATTATCCAGATGCTATACCTTCATTTCATTTTCAATATTTCGCAAACGATATCACTTTACTATATGTCCACTAAATATCATATACTAACATAGCTACTTCTCTATATCAAACATTTCGACATTCAATTATGCAAAGTTCCATACCACTATGCTACAATATACAAATAGAACTAGGAGGGATACTATGATTCGGAAAGCAAAAAAGACAGATGCGAAGCTAGTAGCGCCTTTATTGTATAACGCTCTGCACGAAATTGCTGAAAAAATCACTGGTAGCACAGTTGAGACAGAAGTATTACTAGGACTTGAAACATGGTTCTCAAAAGAGAGAAATCGACTGAGCTACGAAAACTGTTTTGTATATGAACAAGACGGGGATGCAGTTGGGGTTATTGTCGCTTATCACGGTAGTGAAGCAACAACGCTTGATACACCAATTGTACATTACTTAAGAGAATTACATAAAGATGAATCGATTACGTTAGAAAAAGAAGCTGAACTTGATGAATATTACATTGATACATTATCAGTTTCAAGTGCATATGGCGGAAAAGGCATTGGTTCTAAATTAATTGAAGCTGCTGAAATCCATGCAACTGAAAAGGTGTATGAAAAAATTGCATTACTTGTTAATTTAGAAAACAAACGTGCCTATTCACTATACGAGAAACTAGGTTATAAAAAAGATCAAATCGTTATGCTCGTAGGCGAACCTTATGCACATCTCGTAAAAACATTAAACATCAAAGTTTCTATATCTTAAAAAGAAAGCACACGATTTATATAAATCGTGTGCTTTTATGTTAAATTTGTATGTAATGCATTACCACCCATCACTTCGTGGAATGTATAGGTTGTACATCCCCATGGCTTCCTATGTAAAATAGGAGAACCAGACCATCCCATCGCTCTCAGTTCCGCCCCAACCATTGCATGAATGTAATTATGACCTATAAGAGCAATACTTCCGTGTACGAGGGCGTAACGATGTAATAAGTAAGCCGCTTGCCTTGCCCTCTCTCTTACTTCCTTATAAGACTCAACATCTTTATGGTAACCAAGTATCCATAATGTTCGTCCGATAAACATCCATACGTTAGGTTTACACTTCAACCCTTTCGGAGCATAAAAACTCGTCGGAACTTCCGCTTCCCTAAAAAGAGAATTTTGCATAAAGGATAAAGAATTCATTAATTCAGCTGCTGACTGTACAGCACACCTTTGATCACTCGTTACAATCAATTTTGCTGCTTCAACAGCTTCCTTTGTTTCCATTGGTACAGTTGCTTGTTCTGTTGTAGTATGTAAGTCATATCCTTTCATCCATTCATGAAAGGATGTAACCGTCATTGGTTCTATAGTACGATCTAAGCGACCATGACGAATAAAAGAAATCTTCATTCTTTCCACTCTCCATTCATCACTTACGAACTCTATTATGTACTATTTTTAAATATCATACCACGCAAAAAAAGAAAGTTATACACCTTTACATGTCCCCGCCACTCTCATTTGTGACCCCAGCATGTATACCATCCATCCCATCAAAATATGTAGTCGTTTCATGATGACGAATCTTTTTTAAATTTATATAAGAAAATACAAATAAAGTTAATGCTATAACACTCCCCACAAATTCAAACATCATTTTACCGCCTCTAATTTCTCCCACTTTAGTAGGTTATTGTATATTTTTTATTATAACCCTATATAAAGATGTTCGCATTTAAACCATTCTTTTTTCTATTAACATGGAGTTCTTGCATATTTTCTTACAAAATGTGAATATTTTTCGAATTTTTACTTTGGAAACATTTACAAACTGGACAATATGGTTCAAAATAGGAGGAAATAAAAAAAAACCAAAATTATTCTTTTTTGGGAAAACTGTAACAAGGAGAGTTGCTTATGCAGATCGCAGAAACTGGAGATATCATTGAATTTAAAGGTGGAATGCAAGGCCGTGTTCAAAAAGTAAATCAAAACTCCGTTATTGTAGATATAACAATTATGGAAAATTTTAGAGAACTAGATATGGAACCTCTTACAGTTGTAAGTCATAAAAACTATACTGTCATTAATCAAAATGCATAATATAATAGAAAGAAAGGATCTGTATAACATACAGATCCTTTCTTTCTATTATATATTAACGATTATCAATTGTTTCTGGATATAGATCATGGTTCATCATGCGGTAGTCTGCCATTTGTTCATATTTCGTTCCTGGGCGACCATAGTTGCAGTAAGGATCAATTGAAATCCCTCCACGTGGTGTGAATTTACCCCATACCTCAATGTAACGTGGATCCATTAATTTAATTAAATCATTCATAATAACGTTCATGCAATCTTCGTGGAAGTCACCGTGATTGCGGAAACTAAATAAATATAGCTTTAAAGATTTACTCTCTACCATTCTTTGTTCTGGAATGTAGCTAATATAAATTGTCGCAAAATCTGGTTGGCCTGTTTTCGGACATAAACTTGTAAATTCAGGGCAATTGAATTTCACAAAATAATCACGGTTTGGATGATTATTATCAAACACCTCTAAAATTTCTGGGCTATATTCAAATAAATATTTTGTATTTTGATTTCCTAGTAACGTTACATCTTTTAAATCTTCATCTAATCTTCCTGCCATTTTAAACATCCCTTCTCATTATACTCCGCGTTTATTTCCCCATACTAACGCATGCAGCTGCGGCAATACTTTTGCATCATTCATCTCTTTACAGTTTACAGCTTTATCAATAAGCCACTCATACTTATCTAATAATTTCTTAATCAGCATCGCATCATCCACTGTTTTTGTATCATCATTCCCTACTTGTAAGAAAAATGGTACATCTGGATAACGTTCGTGCATCTTAACTGCATACTCAAAGTCATAGTCGTCAAATACTACTACCTTTAAACTAATATCTTTTCCTGCTAGTTTCTGAATAACAGCATCTAACTTTTGAAAATCAGTATTCATTGCCGAACTTGGTGGTTTTGGAGAAATCGTTATCTCATCAATTTGAAGTAACCAATCTTGCCATTTACTTCCTTGCGTTTCGATTGCCGTCCGCATTCCATTCTCTTTTAATATAAAAAGAAGAAACTCAATATTTTTCAACAATGCTGGATTTCCACCTGAAATCGTAACATGAGAAAAATTTTCGCCACCAATTTCTACAAGCTCATTCCAAACGTCCTCTGCTGTCATCTGTCTAATTTGATCCTTAGCCGATCCATCCCACGTAAAAGCAGAATCACACCATGCACAGCTATAATCACAACCTGCTGTACGGATAAACATCGTCTTTTGTCCCACAACCATTCCTTCACCTTGAATAGTCGGACCAAATATTTCCAAGACAGGGATTTTACTCATCGAGCATCCACTCCCGTCTTACTTCCGCATAACTAGTTGGCGTCTCAAAAAGACGAACAAATTCAACGCGAGCTCCTTTATATTCGTTCGCACGATTATCTTTTATTAATGCTTCTGCCATCTTTTCGTAAATCCAAACGACCATGTTCTCAGCAGTCGTATTCATCGCTGGTAACGTTTCGTTTAAATAACGATGGTCTAAATAAATTTCTATTTCATTCTTCCAAATTTCTTTTATATCTCCAAAGTCAATCGCAAGACCTATTTCATTCACATATCCGCTAATACCAAATACAACTTTATATGTGTGACCATGTAAGTTTTTACATTTCCCTTCATAACAGTGTAAATGGTGTGCTGCATCAAATGTAAATTCCTTGCTGACCATTACTCTTTTATTATGATATTTAAGCTGTTTACGCTGAATATCCTTGTCCATTTTTTGCAAATCTTCTACGATGCGAAATCCAAAGAAGTTATCCATTAGTTACTCGCTCCTTCGCGTTCTTGTAGGTACGTATCTAATCCTGCTTTACGAAGTTGACATGCTGGACATTCACCGCAACCATCACCAATGATTCCGTTATAACATGTTAATGTTTTTTCTCGAACAAACTCGAATGCTCCAAGTTCATCTGATAATTTCCATGTTTCCGCTTTATCAATCCACATAAGTGGTGTATGAATTACGAACGGATAATCCATGGATAAATTTAAAGTAACGTTTAACGATTTCACAAACACGTCACGGCAATCTGGATAACCACTAAAATCAGTTTCACATACACCCGTTATAATATGACGTGCCCCAACTTGTTTTGCTAATACAGCAGCAAATGATAAGAATAGTAAATTTCGTCCATCTACAAACGTCGATGGCAATTCACCTTCTTCATGTGTAATCTCCATATCCGTTCTCGTTAACGCATTTGGAGCAAGTTGATTTAATAGACTCATATCTAGTACCGTATGTTTAATTCCTAGCTCTTTTGCAATTTCCGCTGCACAATCAATTTCTAGCTTATGACGTTGATTGTAATTAAACGTTACAGCCTCTACTTCTGCAAACTGCTCTATTGCCCAAAATAAACATGTCGTACTATCTTGTCCTCCACTAAAAACAACAACTGCCTTTTCTTTTTTCATTTCACTCATTCTCCTTCTCTACTACGAATAAGAAGAAAGAACGTTCTTGAACTGTCACAATAAAAAAACAAAACAATACCTAAAGATATTGTTGTTTCCATAGTTTTTTATAGAGGGAGTTCGCGAACCTCTCCCGCGCATTGCACGGAATTCCTTCTTTCATTGACAAAGCTTATTGTAACATATTGTATACTACCAGAAAAAATTTCTGATTTTTCCGCTATTTCTCATTTCATTTCTTGCATTTTATAGTATGATTAATTTAATGTGAGAAGAGAGGAGGCATCCTACTGAAACCCTTTATTATTTATCTCTTTTTAAATATATTATTCATCCTTGTTACCATGCTCGTATTCCATTTATTTTGGAATCAAAAAGGGAAACGCTCTCCTAAATTAAATTCAGCTATATTTATTACATTGTGTTGCCTCACTACCGTACTATGTATTACTTTCGGAGCAAAAACAAATTATGGATTTCAATTTGATATGCGTCATATCGTATTAGTTGTCGGTACATTAACCGGAGGTCCTATTGCCGGTGGATCAATATTAGTGGTATTAAATATATACCGCTTCTTATTAGGAGGAATAGGTGTTTTCCCATCGCTTATCGGTTCTATCCTTCTATTTATTGTTCTACTATTTACATACAAATTTTTCAATCGAACTTCTAATCGTATAAAAATAATACTTGCTATTATCTACAGTCTCACATACGGATTTAGTTGGATACCTTTCTTCCTTTCAAAGGTTACAAATAAGGCTGATTATATACCACATATTATTGTGTATGAGTTATGTACGATACTTGGTACCATCCTTATTTTATATTTATTACACATATTACAAACTCAAGTCCGTCTACAAAACGAACTTATGAATGCTGAAAAATTTCATTTAATTGGTGAAATGGCAGCATCCATCTCTCATGAAATTCGCAACCCATTAACTTCAACGAAAGGATTTTTACAACTTTTACAATCAGATACATGCACTGAGCAAGAGCGAAAATTATATATCGACATAGCCATCAACGGAATCGAACAAGCAAACCATGTTCTTACAGATTATTTAACCTTTGCAAAACCAAGTATTGAAAAAGAACAAAGATTACAGTTAGAAGAAGAACTATTACATGCATTATCGCTAATTACACCGCTTGCTAATTTAGCAAATGTGCGTACTCATTATATAAAGCAAAGTACTTCTTTTTTTATCGCGGGAGAAAAACAAAAACTAAATCAATGCTTGTTAAATATTTTAAAAAACTGCATTGAGGCCATGCCAAAAGGCGGTGATCTTTATTTCACATTAGTTCCTGATCATAAGCATATTCAATTATATATAAAAGATACAGGAGTTGGCATGGATCAAGAACAAGTAAAACGCCTTGGATCCCCTTTCTACTCAACAAAAGACAAAGGGACTGGTCTTGGAATGATGGTCGTATTCAGTGTTGTGCAAGCTATGAATGGAAAAATTGATATTATAAGTGAAAAAGGGACTGGTACAACCTTTTTATTAACTTTTCCACTCATACAAAAAACGTGATGAAAAAATCATCACGTTTTTTCTGTTCCTTCAACTAATTCAGCAAAGGCTTTCACTTTTCCATGTGGTTTTTGATTTTCTTTACGTGCTTTCCAAGCGCGCTCTTCTTCTTTCTTTTTCTTGGACATACTTTTCAACTCCTTCTTTTCTTTCTCCATGTAGTATTCCAAAATAAGAAAGAAAACTATGCACATATAAAAAAGAAGTGGTCTCCCACTTCCTTCTAATTATCGCTGTAAAATTGCGTGTTTCGCCTCTTTTAACTGCGTAAGATGTCTTTGTTCATGCAAATCAAGAAATTGAACCCACTGATACAAATTCAGATCATTAAAAACAGGATGCTTTAATCCATTTTCAAATAGATCTTTTTCATCTATTACACTATGAAGCGCGTGTAGTAGTTCTTGCCGTGAATGTTCTAGTAATTGAATTCCTTGCTGTTTTTTCATTAACGTTTCTGTTGGTTCCATCTGCTGAGGAGCTTCTCGTTTATGTGTGCGATCAAGCGTAAGTTGGAGGTCTTTAAATGGAGTCGTGTTTCTTTCATTTTTTTGTAAAGCATATACAAGGGCAGACGTGACAGATTGTTCAACTAAATGTAAATGATGCAAAATTTGAATAATACTCCATTTATCTCGGCGCGGCTTTACATTCACTTCTGTATCATTTAACATTTCAATTTCTGATAATAGCGTGCTTCGGGTAGACTGTAACGAGTTCACCAAACTTTCTAAACTCACATCCATATTAGATTGAAGCATACTTCTTTCCCCCCTTTTTGTTGGTGAAAAGAGGTGCTCCTTATTAGAAACACCTCTTTAGTATTCTGAATTTTCTTTTATTATCTCATCATTTTCTCGTTATGTCGATGTTAAACATGTGAAAAAAAGCGCATGTTTTTTACAATTTTGTGTCGTCAATCGCATGTAGCCACGCTTCAATTTCTGTAATGACACTTTTCACACAACCTTCAGCAAATGGTGATGTTAAATTTGCAACTTCTACTAATTCCAAGAATGATTTACTTCCACCTTGTTGGCACAGATTTACATAATCTTCCCAGGCTTCTTGTCTATTATCTCTTGCACGTTTCCAAAATTGCAGTGCGCAAATTTGTGCTAACGTGTAGTCAATATAGTAAAACGGTGAGCTATAAATATGCCCTTGACGTTGCCAGAATCCACCGCGCTCTAAATAATCATTATCTTCATAATCACGATGTGGTAAATACTTTTTCTCTATATTACGCCATGCTGTCTTACGCTCTTCTGGTGATGCTTCTGGATTTTCATATACATAATGTTGATATTCATCGACAGATACACCGTATGGTAAAAACAGAAGTGCTGAACTTAAGTGAGAGAAATAATATTTATCTGCATCTTCTTCAAAGAATGACTTCATCCATGGCCATGTAAAAAATTCCATACTCATAGAATGAATTTCACATGCTTCATACGTTGGCCAATTGTATTCTGGAATTTCAAACTTACGGCTTTCATATACTTGGAAAGCATGACCAGCTTCATGTGTTAATACATCAATGTCGCCAGATGTTCCGTTGAAGTTTGAGAAAATAAATGGCGCTTTATAATTCTCAATATATGTACAATATCCGCCACCAGCTTTTCCTTTTTTCGCAACTAAATCTAATAAATCATTATCTAGCATGAAATTGAAAAATTCATCCGTTTCAGCCGATAACTCTTTATACATCGTTTTCCCATGATTAACAATCCAATCCGCATCTCCTTTTGGAGTTGGATTACCAGTAGCAAACTCAAAGTTTTCGTCGTAATACGCTAACTTCTCTACACCGATACGTGCTTGTTGTCGTTTTCTTAATTCCGTTGTAACTGGAACGATATAATCAAGTACTTGCTGACGATAATTCGCCACCATTTCCGCATTATAATCTGTACGGTACATCCTTGCATATCCAAGTTCAACAAAGTTTTTGAACCCTAAAGATTTGGCGATTTTCGTTCTCACTTTAACGAGCTCGTCATAAATACGATCTAACTCTTCCTCATTCTCAGCTAAAAATCCGTAATATGCTTCACTTGCTACTTTACGTTCACTTCTTTCTTTCCCTTGCATAAATGGAATAAGCTGTGATAACGTTCTTTCTTCTCCTGCAAAGTCAATTTTCGCAGATGCTAATAACTGCGTATATTGTGAAGACAATTTATTCTCTAATTGTAAATCTTTCACCACTTCATCAGAATATGTTTTCAAATCACACTCCGCTAAAGCAAATAATTGCTTTCCATAATATGCTTCTAATTCTTCACGGAATGGAGAATGAATTAACGCATGATAATACTTTGTACCATATCCTTGTACAACTGGAGAGAATTCATCAAAGAAATCTTGCTCTTCCTTATAAAAAACATCTGTCGTATCAACAGAATGACGAATATAACAAAGGTTCCCCATTGTACCGAAGTCGTTGCGAATTTCGTTAATTGAATTGATGACTTGTTTTTGTTCTTCTACCGTTTTGGCGTTATCAAATTTCTCTAACGCAACAGTAAACTTCTCTTTTAATTCTTCAATATTTGGCCGTTTATATTCATAGTCTTTAAATGACATGAACGAGCCTCCTCTCCATTATGTGCATCCTTACTATAATTCAATGCTTACTTGCAAATCTCCTCTTATTCTTCAGCAAAATACGGCAGATGCTGTCATAATTATATGTAAACAAAAAAGCTTTGGATTTCATCATCCAAAGCTCCTTTGGAACATACTATTACTTTTCATACTTTCCAATCTTTTTTAATAGATCAAGTAATTCATCCTTTTCTTCTTTCGTTAACATTTCAAAAGACTGATGTATAACTTGCTCATGCCCTGGAAAAATAGAAGCAATAAATTTCTCTCCAGACTCAGTTAATTGTGCATAAATAACACGTCTGTCATTCGGGCACGGAATTCTCTTTACTAGTCCCTTTTTCTCTAGCTTATCTACAACATATGTAATGCTGCCACTAGCTATTAAAATGCGCTCACCAATTTGCTGAAGTGGTTGACCGCCTTTATGATATAGCAGTTCTAATACAGCAAATTCAGTTGGATTTAACCCGTTACTTTGTATAGATTTATTTGTAGTATCCATAACAGAACGATGTACACGAGATAATGCAATAAATACTTTTAGAGATTGAGAAATATCTTCTCGTTCATTATTTGATGTCATACAACTTTCAACCCTTCACTTAAATTCTCAGTAATAAAAAGAAAAAACAGCTTAGTACTTCATGTAAATTCCGAATGAGTATTCACTCATTCATTTCCTCTCCCCAAATATATTATGAATGATTCTTGAATAAAAACATGACAATTTTAACATAGTTTATATATAATGATAATAAAAAAGAAGGAGTACCAAATTTGAAAGTCAAATTCCACAGTATAGTTTTATATATATTGCTTGTTATCCTACCAACGATAGGGATTGGCGCTACATTTTATTCATATCATTCATATAAAATGAAGCAGGAAAACAAACTATCTGCTCACACGGTTCTCTTTTTATATAGAGACTATTTAGATCATCACCTTGGTGAAGCAATTTCCGCATTAGAAATGCTCTCAAAGGTCGTAGGAACCGAGACTGGAAATATAAATGGTGTGAAACAAATTGTACATGATACAGATGGAAACGATGCACGTTTTTCTGGTCTATATTACGCTACACCAAAAGGTATCATTACAGTCGCATCCGAAGGCGACCGACCACCTGTTGATGTCTCAGATCGTAAATATATTCAAGACGCGTTACAGACGAAGAAAACAACTGTATCATCAGTCATTACAGATCGTGTTCTTGGACATCAAGCTATTATGATTGCTTCTCCCATTTTCAATAAACAGAAAGAGCTATCAGGCTTATTGTTAGCAAGTTTACGCTTTGACTACATTTCAGCATCTTTAAATGCCATTAAGCCACAATACCACTTTGAGGTAACTGATAAATATGATGTAGTTTTTCTAACCGATGACAATAACGAAACAAGTGATGCACATTCTAATATGCTTACTACCCCTCTCCAAAGATTAAATTGGAAGGTCTCTGTTTCTCCATTGCCTATCCATCAAAAAACATTATATCAGTGGGTTTCAATAGAGTGTATAGCTACTTTATTTTTAATGTCTATTTTATTTTTACTTGCTCAATATATGTTGTTAAAACGTCAAACAAAACTGGAAAGACAACAAAATGAACTACAAAAAATTGAATTGGTTGGCACTTTTGCAGCTAGTACAGCCCACGAAATCCGTAATCCCCTTACCGGAATTAAAGGACTCGTCGCTCTATTAAAAGAGAAATATAAAGATGAACAAGACCAGTTCTATTTTTCCGTCATCGAACAAGAAATAGAACGGATTAATGAAATTGTAAGCGAATTTCTTATTCTTGGAAAGCCAACTGCAATCATTGAACAAACATATGATGTGAGAAACATTCTAAATGAGGTAGCATTAATTATTCAATCTGAGGCGAATCTACATAACATTGTATTCCATTTACATTTACCAGACCATCCTGTTCATATCCGTTGCTCAAAAGACCATATGAAACAAGTGGTTTTAAACATTACAAAAAATGCAATTGAAGCCATGACTTCTGGTGACACACTAACTATTTCCGTAACAAACAATGAAACACACGCACAATTGCAAATTAAAGATACTGGAAAAGGAATTCCAAAACATATTCAAAAACACCTCTTTCATCCGTTCTTTACTAATAAAGATACTGGAACAGGTCTTGGACTTGTCATATGTAAACGAATTGTAGAGATGTACAATGGGTATATTTTTATCGACAGTATAGAAAACGAAGGAACGACAGTTCATATCGAAATTCCGTTACACTTAGTATAATTATCCTTCTCCCAAAAGGGTAATTATACTTATTTCATAAAACCCGCCACAAGCATTCGCCAAAAATTACTCGATTTCCCTTCATACCCAATTTGAAAAATAGGTACTTTTATAATCGATAACCATTTTGGTGTTTGTTTTTCTTTATAACACTGGTACTGTAAAATAAGCTTGTCCAATTCTTGACTCACTTGAATCGTCTCCATACTATTTAACCCACTCGTTAAACCTAATTGAATCATTTCTTCACGTTTCATATGAATATCACGTGAAAGCTTTTCTAATGTGTACTTCCTTTTTACAGTAAACATTCATATCCCCCTTATTATACTTCCATGCTCTCTACTTCACTTCTCCATCGGCCTTTTAACTACTTAATCATATTTGAATTTGAAGAATCAGAAAATTTAACATTTTCTCCCTGTAATTTACAAATCTTTACCCTCACTTTGAGAATTATTACAAATTATTCTATCTTTGTAAATACATTCGCAATAATAGACATTTTTTTCATCTTCTTTTTTTACAAATACCAATTAAATAGCGGATTCTCTATTTTCCATATACTTTTCTTCGACATTTTTTGTTTAATTTATATAAAAACGCAAAACATAATGATGATTGATAAAGTGAAATTTAATCATTGGGGATTTTGTTCATTCCTCACCGCTCGCAAATAGCGGGATAAAATAGAAAGGAAATATTCATATGCGCAAATATACGATTGCATTGCTTATATTTACTATGTTCTTACCAGCCTTCTTATTTCCTGTTCAAGCAAAGGCCCATACAAACAAAGTCGCTATTGTCATTGATGACTTCGGTAATAATATGAAGGGGACTGATAAAATGTTATCACTTCCTATTCCACTGACTGTTGCCGTTATGCCTTTTCTCCCTTCCACAAAGGAAGATGCGATAGCGGCTCATAAGAAAGGGCACGAAGTTATTATACATATGCCTATGGAACCTATTAAAGGTAAAAAAGAATGGCTTGGACCAAAAGCAATTACAACGGATTTAAGCGACGAAGAAATAAATAACCGACTCGAACAAGCGATTCAAGAAGTACCACATGCAATTGGGATGAACAATCATATGGGATCAAAAGTGACCGCGGACGAAAGAATTGTAAGGCTTATACTTGCAGCTTGTAAAAAACACGGTTTATTTTATTTAGATAGCAAAACAAATCCTAAAAGTGTTGTCCCAAAAATCGGGAAAGAATTAGGAGTGCCTATTATTGAAAACCAATTATTTTTTGATGATGTTTATACAGCGGCACATATTTCAAAACAAGCCCAATTACTCATTAAAAAACTTCAAGAGAAACCAATTATGGTAGCTATCGGACACGTTGGACCTCCAGGTGAAATTACATCACGTGTTATAGAGTCTTCTATTCCTAGCATTCGTGAACATGCAGATTTTATTTTTTTATCTGATTTAGCATTATCTCCGCCTCCCGTTTCAAAATAAGATTCATTACTCACACTAAAAAAGGTACCAATCTGCATATAGCAAATTGGTACCTTTCCTTTCCATCTTAAATATAATCTACATGACTCACCCTGAACCCTTTTTTCTCTATTTTTTCGATTAATTGCTTTAATCTTTTTTCATTTAACTCATCTGCTATATTTACGATAACACGGCGAATATATTGATCACCGTTATCTAGCGTAAATAGTCCACCGATATTAAATGCTTTCAACAATGTCCCAAGTTCTTTAATCGTTCCCTTACAATCTTGTGTTGCAATTGTTAATATATAACCACCCGTCCGCATACCGAATGAATCTTCAATAACATCAAATATATTGGAATGCGTTAAGATACCGACAAATTCATTATATTCATTTAGCACAGCTAAAAATGGAAGTCGACGAATAACATAAAATGCTCTAAAAAAAGAATCCTTTTCAAAAATAAATGCAGAGCAATCTTCCAGCATATGTTCCGTACTTAATTTCTCTAATCCGCTTTCACACTTCTTTTCTAAAAGATCTACTTTATAAATAATCCCGATGAATTTCTTTTCATCTTCTGCTAATACAGGGATTGCTCGAAATCCCGTTTCATTCATAATATGCAAAGCCTCTTCACCTGAATCGTTTATTTTGCAAAATGTTACTTGCTGTTTTGGCAGAAAATGATATTTAACTCGCAAAATATGTTCCTCCTTACATGTCAACATGTAATCTATATATAATAAGGAGACCTATATTTTATGAGTGAAATTATTTTTAAAACGCTTTCATTTATTTGTTGACTTGTAACGACATCACAAACATTTTATATAACAGAGCTCTTTGCACCTTTTATCATTAACAACTTTACATGGTAGTTCATTAAATATTCTATACCCTCTAGCCATTTTTTCGCTTCTTCTGGAGTTTTCCCCCACACAATCATGCCATAATTATGAACAAGAACTACTCCTCCACCTTCAATAAAATTCGGTACATTATTTTCTAATAAATCAGCGAATTTTTTCTCATCTTCTACAATTGGAATTGTCATTTCTGTTATACCTTCTTTTCCAAAAACACGTTCCACGCTACGTTTATCGAATGTTACTTCCCTTTCTTCTCCATATAACTCTGATATTAAATGGCTATCTACAGTCTGCACTTGTAAAATACATTCTGCACTACTTTTTTTATAAATATCCGCATGCATAAACGATTCTGCAGCTGGTTTTTCTTCATTTTCAAATACTGGCTCACACATACAATTAACAACAATAAAGTCTTCTTCCGAAAATAACCCTTTATCTCTTCCCTCAACGTTTACTAAAAAAGTTAACGGCTCTTTTGACGTACAGAGTGATAAACTAATTTTTGTACCATAAAACCAATCACGAAGTGCCAATTCAGATTTCACATCTTTTAATTCATTCCATTTCTTTAGAAAAAATAACATTTCGTCACCCCCGGCATAATATTTATATAATGTTCGAATCCTTTCTATGTAAAAGGAGTATTTTTTGATTATTCTAAAAATTTAATTGAATTATCACATGAGAATGCTTTTTTGTCAATATAGTTTCATAGCTCTTCTTTAAAATGGGCCATTCATATGTCTATACTCCTGTCTATTGCCTATTTCATTTTATACATAAAAAATACGTTATTCTTTTTAAATCAAAGAATAACGTATTTTCTCATCTTTTATTTCATTATTGCATTATATAAAAACTGTGCATATTGTTCACGTGTTACGAAATCATCACCTAAAAAGTTTCCTTTTCCATCACCTTTTGATATATTATTATCCGCTAACGCTTTCACATATCCTTCTGCCCAATGACCAGTCGGTACATCTGTAAAGTTCACTTTATTATTTCCAGCTTCTTTTAACTGAAATACTTTATACAGTACTACAGACATTTCGTATCGAGTTAATACTCCATCTGGACGAAATTCCTTAGTTCCATCTCCTTGCATAATTCCAGCTTGCGCAACTGTAGCAATTTCATGCTCAAACATATGCCCTTTCGTATCTGTAAATCTCTCTTTCTGTTCTACTTTATTTTCTAATTTCAAGTACCTTTGTACTAAAGACGCAACTTGTCCACGAGTAATACTATCCCCGAATCCGAATTGTCCATTTCCATATCCCTTGAAAATATTTTCTTTCGCTAAATACGTAATCGCTTCTTCTGACCAATGTCCTTTTGGTACATCTTTAAATGTTACTACTTCTACTTTTTCATCTTCTTTAGAAGTATTATCCCCTTTACCTTCTACCACATTTTGAATTACCGATCCTGTAAAGAAGATTCCTGTATCCGCAAATGGATCTTTCACTCCAAATTCATATACTTTCTCACCTGGTGTACTCCATTTCACTACACCATGACTATACGTACCACCATCACTCTTCAGACGGATTTTTGTAGATACCTCTCCGTCTTTTTCGTATATAGGTACTTTTACTTCTTTATTTACTTCTGTATCCTCTAGAAAGACCTTTTGGTTTTGAACATTAATATAAGCTTTCTTACTTAGTTCTATTACTGGTCTAACATCGCGGATTTCATTTGCAACAAAACTTAAATATACTAACTTATTCAACTTACTAACTGGCGTTAAGTCTGAAATATAATTTGCTTCTAAATCAAGTTTTTGTAAGTTTATTAGATTTGATAATGGCGTAATATTCTTTAACTCATTATTAGGTAAATCTAATTCTGTAAGTTGAGTCATTTTAGCAAGTGGTGTCACATCTTCTATTTGATTTTTCCCGATAAATAATTTATTTAATTGATTCATTTGATCAATACCCGATAAATCTTTAACTTTATTACGCGTTAATACTAAGTCCTTTAAAGGTAATGAATATAACGGTTTAATATCTTCAATTTGATTACCTGCTAAAGTTAAGTATGTTACATTTTTCAACGCGCTTAATGGAGCAACGTTCGTAATTTTATTATTTGCTAAATTCAAGTAACCTAGTTGTTCCATTTTCGATAATGCTGTTACATCTTCTATTTGGTTTCCTGATAGATATAAACTTTTTACATTTTTCATTTCAACTAATGGTGCAACGTTTGTAATTTTATTATTACTTAAATCAAGAGATTCTAAATTATCCATCTTTACAAGTGGCGTTACATCTGAAAATTCATTACCACGTAAAGCTAAATGATTTAGTTGCTTTAAGTTCGCAAAGAACGACGGATCTGTTATCTTCGCATTCGCAACTGTTAAAGATTTTAAATTTGGCATATATTTCAATGCACTATAATCAAGAATCTCATTCGTATTTAAAAACAAGTCCTTTACTTGTAATAACTCTTCTTTCGTAATTGGTGTATTTAAATCTTTTCTATTAAATACTTTTTTATTAACAAGTTCTCTTAATTTGTTATCTGTTATCATATTTTGATTATCAACTGGATTGTCCGTTTCCGTATTGCCTGAATTAGAGTTATCATCTGGTTTCTCTGCTTCTTTGTCACCTACAGTTGGATCTTTAATTTCAAATTGAACTTGATATTTGTGATCGTATCCAATGGCCGGAATAAGTATATGCATTTGCATATTGTGCTTCTTCTCAAACTCGCCAATTTCAAATTGAACTACTTTCGTTCCATTTTTCCTCTTATCTTCTGACAAAACTTTCACATCATGAAATACACCTGGTTGGTTTTTATCTTCTATTCTAAGATATTGAAAATAATCGCTATCTTGTATTGTTACAGTAACAATTTTTTTCCCGTCTGCAATCGCTACTTTAGGATCTTTTATATATTGAGAAACCATAGATGGCTCGTCTTTTTGGTCCTTATATATTTTAATCTCAGTATCGTATGTACGTTCACTAGCTGCTACGACCGATTGATTTGCTTCAACTTTTAGTGCTGCTAATGTTGGAGTAGAGTATGCAGCAAATGGAATTGCTAATGTTGTTGCTACTACTAACGCTTTCATATATTTTTTTTTCAAAATAATATCCCCTATCATATATAAATTTACAATTGATAACACTTATCAATTATCTACAAATAAATGATAATGAATATCATTATCATTGTCAATGAGAATATTACATTAAATTTATATTTCCAAAGAAAAAAATAAAAAGGCCCTTTATTCAGAGGCCCTTTTTACCTATCGTATGAAGAATTTCACTTTTTTCTTTTTCATTAATAAAACCAATTTTTTGCAAAATATTTGCATACAATACAAGTTTATTATATATCCGTTCTGACATACTTTCCCCTTCTTTCCTTCGACCAACTTTTTTTGTATTGGTAAATTATATGAAAGAGATGAGAAAATGTGTCCACTTTTTGCATAAATCCAAATCTTTTACCCCACTTTTTGCGGACAGTAAAACTCCTACCTCAAAATCAGGTGGGAGTTCCATTTATTTAGCAAATTGTCCATTGAATATTATGCCTTTTGACTTCCTCTTCAAAACTATAGGGCATTTTCTTATCACAAATTACATGTTGAATACGCGAAAACGCTGCTATTCGGTAATTTCCTTTTACCCCTACTTTTGTATGATCACATAAAATATATGTTTTCTCTGCTAATTTCAACATCGCTTCTGACAGCTTTGCCTTTTCTAATTCAAAACTAGAAACCCCAAAACCAGGTAACAATCCATCAATCGACACGAATGCTTTATGAAAATGAAATTGCTGGATTACTTGCTGCGAAATAGATCCTGACACACGTGAATGCTTTGGAGATATTTTTCCACCAATAAATAAAACCTCACCATGAAACATCTTTTTATTAATAGAAGAAATTAATTGTGTGGCTACTGGAAATGAACTTGTTACAATCGTTAAATTTTTACGATGAACAAGATATGGCACCATTTGAAGTGGTGTACTTCCGTCATCAATCGCAATCACATCTCCATCTTCCACAAACGTTGCCGCTTTATATCCAATTCTCTTCTTCTCTTCTATATGCAGCATCTCTCGTTCTAACATTGGTGCCTCTATTCCAGCTCCCGGAAGTTGGACGGCTCCCCCATACACTTTCTTCAACTTCTTTTCACGATCCAATTCTTCTAAATAACGGCGAATTGTCTCTGTCGATACAGCAAACTCTCTCGCTAACTCTGAAACTTTTACTTTCCCTTTAAACTCTACCTTCTCAAGAATGGTTCGCTTTCTTTCTTCACCTACTACAGACATAGCCTCACCCCATTGATTTCTACCGCATAAACTACCTTACTTATACAAAGTTATAACTTTCTTTTTCAGTAAAAACTTCTTCATGAATATGAATACTACGCTTTACTAGCTCATCAAAAATAATTTGTGTATTTACAAAAGCTTCCTCAGGTGTCACAACCCCAACTTTCTTTACATTCCCTTTTGCGATTAACTCTGTAGCAATCCCAAATGGAATACCTACGTTTCTCGTATAAGCTCTTAATTTTTCCCATCCTACAACAGATCCATCAGATAACGGGTGTGTATGATATAATACGTGCCTTTGTTTCTCATTATTTTTCATACCTATTACTTCTACATGAAGTGCATAACCGTAAATTTCTGTTTCTTGTCCCTCTTGCGATTGTAATAAATACTTCGAAATACAATCCATAATGCCGATTTCTTCCCCATTTATTTCAACTTGATCATTACGCAATATACCGTAATCATATAACGCACGTACGAGCTGCATATTTTGCTTTGGCCAAGTCCCTCTCGTCTCTATCAGTTTGACGCCTTTATTTTTCAATGCTTTTGCTAACGTAATCGTTTCAGAATGCGGGATTATATACTGCGTTGCCTTACCATAAGGCGCCGGTAATTCTATTTCTCTCGGACGCGCAAACGGAGGTACTTGCTTAAACTCACCATCTTCATACACTGTACGCGATGGTAAATGTGGATCATATTCATATGTCGTTGTTTCTGTAATTGATGCAGAAAAAGCAATCGGACGATACGAACCGTGACTGACACGAACTGATTCTACAGTATCTAGCTGATTTGCTGCATGCATTGCCATCATTTGCGTTACACCTGGCGTCATACCAAAACCAGGTAAACATGTTTTTCCGTTTTTAACAAATATAGAATGCGCGTCATTTTCTTCACCAAATCCATTCAAATTCACACCGTGACAACCTGCTTCTGCAATACATCGAGTTGACAAACCATTTAGCTTTATCGTCGTGCCATCCATTACAATGTCATAGCCCTTCATTTTTGCAACCGTATCCTCATGATTCGTTACATCTACTTTCACAAAATCAACGCGAGGATCGTTGAGCCATTCTACTACTTTCAGGCCCTCTTCTTCATTAAAATCAGCTACTGTAATCGTCTCAAAAGATGAAAATTGCACTAAATCTAAAATTGCTTCACGACAAATTTTACCTGCTCCACCTAAGCAAAATACTTTCACCCTATAACAACTCCTTTAGCAATACTATCAACTAAACGATCGATATCTGCCTCATGTACATCACCGATATTTCCAATACGGAATGTATCTACTTTTGAAATTTTACCTGGATAAATGACAAATCCATCACGCTTTAATTCATTGTATAATTGCCCAAAATCAAACCACTCTTCTGGATAAATGAAAGATGTAATAATAGGCGATTGATATTTTTCATCTACTAGTGACTTAAATCCGATTTCTCTCATTCTATTCACTAATAGTTTTTGATTGTTATAATATCGATTGTAACGCGCTTTTACTCCGCCCTCTTTTTCTAATTCAAGTAGTGCTTGATAAAAAGCGTGTACAACATGTGTAGGTGACGTAAAACGCCATTTTCCATTTTGATTTTCCATCGTCTCCCACTGATCGTATAAATCTAATGATAATGAACGTGCCTGCCCTTTACATTTCAACAATTCATCGCGCTTTGCAATAACAAAGCCAAACCCAGGAACCCCTTGAATGCATTTATTCGCACTACTAATTAGAAAGTCAATTTGCAACTCAGCGATATCTATTTCAATACCACCAAAACTACTCATTGCATCAACTAGTGTTACTTTTCCATATTGCTTCCCTAATTTACATACATCTACAATTGGATTGATAATACCTGTTGTTGTTTCACAATGAACAACTGCAATATGTGTAATCTCTTTATCTTGTTGTAATATTTTTTCTACTTCTGCAATATTAGTAGGCTCCCATTCTTCCGTTTGACTAACGACCACATCTATATGTAACATCTCTGCCATTTGTACAATTCGCTTACCGTACGCACCATTTGTACAAACAAGCAACTTTCCATTTTTAGGAATAACAGAACCAATTACCGCTTCAACTGAAAACGTACCGCTTCCTTGCATGAGAACAGTCGTATATTTCTCCTCTTCTTTCGTTGCTAACGATACAAGTTTAGCTCTTACATCTTGCACCATCGTGTTATATTCAGCATCCCACGTACACCAATCGTATAACATAACTTCTTTTACCGTTTTTGTTGTCGTTAATGGTCCTGGTGTTAATAATAAGTAGTGATTTTCAGTCATGATCCTATTCCCCTTTTATGAAATAATAAGTTCTTGTTTCTCGATATGTTCCATTACGCTCTCAAGTTCCTGCATCGTTTCTATCGTAAAGTGCGCCCCATTTTCAACGAAACGATTGCGAACTACTTCTATTTTTTCACGAAGTTCTACCGAATCCATATTCTCCACTTCTTCTTCCGTTAAACCAAGCTCGCTACTGCCAAGAATTACACCAACTGTCCACATTCCAGCATTTCTTCCCTCTTTCATATCCGATACGGTGTCTCCAACTTTTATCATATGATTCATTGGATATACACCAAGTTCCATCGCATTTTTATAACACATCCACGGATATGGACGACCCGCTGGAACATCATTTGGCGTTACAAGAAAATCAGGTTTATACCCTTGTAGGGCCGCTTCTCTTGCTACAATATCCATCATTTCTCTCGTATAACCAGTCGTTGAACCAATTTTAATTCCTCTTTCACGTAAAGAAGCAATCACTTCTTTTACTCCATTAATCGGCGACGCATAGCGCGGTAAAATAGCGAAGAGAATTTCTTCAAACTCTTCATACATCTCCTGGATATCTGCTTCTGTTGGTAATTGTCCGAAAACACGATTCCACTCACTCGCAATACGAGGCATCTCAGTAAGCGCCCTTACATGATCAATTTTTAATAGCCCCATTGGCTTACGAGCTTCTTCTGCTGTAATCTCAACACCGCGTTTATGGAAAATCTCCATAAATACTTCCAGTGGTGCAAAACATCCATAATCAACTGTCGTACCCGCCCAATCAAAAATAACTGCTTCTATTTTCATTCAATCCATCACCCTTCTTATTTATCTTTTTTGCCATTGTGAAGTTTGGTTACGAAGTGCTTTCGTTCCCCATTCATATACAACTCTTACTACAATATTTGTAACAACAATAAGTACGCTCATTGCAGCTGCTGGTGCTACATTTCCTGCATCATCCATGTTTACAATTGATACAGCAGCTAGTTTAAAATCAGCTGCATATAGGAATACGACTGCCGAAACAGTTACCATTGAATTTACGAAATAGTACATTACCATTTCTAAAATCGCTGGTAAACACATCGGTACTGTTACTCGAAAGAATGTTTTATAAAACGGAATCCCCATCGACTGAGAAACAAGTTCAAACTCTCGATCTAATTTCTTTAAAGCTGTCGTTGCTGTAACAAATGTTACAGAATAAAAATGAATGATATTGACTAGTACTAGCACAGCGATTGTTCCGTATAAAGAATGAAACGGATTCGTTACGGAAAGTCCAAAGATTTGTATGGTTGGTTGACTAAAAAAGAAAACATAGCCTAACCCAAGTACTAAACCTGGTATCGCTAAAGGGACGATAGAGAAAAAGTAACCTGTTTTTCTGAAAAATTGTAGCTGATCTATTTTCTCAATCGCATAAGCGAACATAAATGTTAAAACCGCTCCAATAACCGCTGTGATTGCTGAAACAATTACGCTATTTTTAAACGCTTCAAGTCCATCTCCTGTTAAACTAGAAAAGTTAAAATGCTCAAATGTAAAGCCCATATTATATGGCCATACTTTCACACTTGCAGCAATACCAACTGCCACAAATAATAGAATGATCATAAGCGTTACTACGCTACAATATATGAATGAAATAACATCTCGTTTCTTATTATTTATTATTCTATAAGGTACCGCTTTAGAAGATAAGAGATTTGCCTGCTTTCTTTGCGTAATACGATCAACTGCAAATGCAAATATAGCTGGGATTAATAAAATCATTCCGACAGTTGCACCCATCGGCATATTTTGCTGTCCAATTACTTGCTTATATACGTCAGTAGCAAGTACATTATATTGACCACCAACAATTTTTGGTGCCCCAAAATCAGTGAAACTAAGTGTAAACACAACGAACATCGCACTAATTAATCCGTACTTTACACTAGGTAAAGTAACAGTGAAAAATTGCTTTGTTTTACTCGCTCCTAACATATTAGAAGCTTCATATAAACGATAATCAGAGCCTTGAAAAGCAATTAATAATATAAGAAATGCTTGCGGAAATGTATACATGACTTCAGCCATTACAATTCCTACTGGTCCATATAAAGGGATTTGTATCCCTTCAAACAAACCAAACATTCCTTTCGTTACTAACCCTTGATTGCCAAATAAATATGTCAGTGCGATACCGTGCATCATCGTTGGTGCGAATAGTGGTAACAACGCGACATATTGAAATACACGCTTTCCAAACACATTCGTACGAGCAATCGCATAGGCGTAAGCGAAAGCGAGTGTCACTGCAATAATTGTTGTCGCGCCCGAAATCCATATTGTATTTTGTAATGATTGAACTAGCGTTGGTGTTGTGAAATATTTACTGAAATTCGCAACACCAATAAAAGCTCCATCTTTATCGTAAAAAGCTTGTGTAAACAATTGTAATAGCGGTAATACAAGCATGATCAAAAAAGCAAGAAGCATACCAATAATTAATAGCCTTTGTATCCACTCTTCTTTACCAATACGTCTCTTAATCTTTTTTTTCGTACTTTCTACCTTGATATTTTCTAACATCTCCATCTATACAATGACCTTCTTTCCATATGACAACATATGATTTTCTGAGAAAGAGATTTGAATCGGCTTTCCTTTTCTAATAGCGGTTTTTTCCACTTCTGATGCCAATATATCCACTACAATTTTCTCGTTATAAAGATGTGTTTTTTCTTCTACGACTCGCACTTCTGTCCGATATACAGATCCACGGAATTCCATACTTTCCACAACCGTTTTAATACCATCATTTTGTACAATTGTTACATGTTCAGGACGAATTGCATGTTCTTCATTATTTTTCGAAAAGAAATTAATAGAACCAATAAAATCTGCCACAAACGGATTGGCTGGTCTTTGATAGATCTCCTCTGGTGTTCCAATCTGCATAATCTCCGCATGATTCATTACAACAATTTTATCAGCCATCGTTAATGCCTCTTCTTGATCATGCGTGACCATAATAGTTGTTACTCCTACTTTTTCTTGCAAATCACGCATTTCTCTACGTAACTTTTCACGTACTTTTGCATCTAAAGCAGATAATGGCTCATCCAGTAACAAAATATCCGGAGACAGAGCGAGCGCACGTGCAAGTGCCACTCGCTGCTGTTGTCCACCAGACATTTGAGCAGGATATTTATCTTTTACATTCAGTAAATCAACTAGTTCCAACGCCTCTAGCGCTTTCTCTTTTACTTCTGCTTTTCCATATTTTTTTGTCTTTAAGCCGTATTCAATATTTTCAAGTGCTGTTAAATTCGGAAATAATGCATACGATTGAAACACCATTCCGAAGTTCCTCTTTCCAGGAGGTAATGCTGTAATATCTTTTCCATCCACAGCTATACTACCTGTCGTTGCCTCTTCTAGCCCTGCTAAAATTCGAAGCAATGTCGTTTTCCCACAACCACTTGGGCCTAATAAACATACAAACTCATTTTTTTTCACAGTAAAAGAAATATCTTTTAACGCTGTAAATGCATCAAACTGTTTTTGAATGTGTTGAATTGATAAATATTCGCTCATTTTTTCTCTCTCCCACTCACTTACTTTTTCGGTTCTGCTTTTTGGCCAAACTCTTTTTCCCATTTTTCTAAAATTTTGTCACGATTTTCTGCTGCCCACTTAAAGTCATTCTTTTTGTATAACTTTTCTGTTACATCTTTAGGGAATCCATCTGGAAGTTTATAATCATTTTTAATTGTCGCAAATCCATTTTTCTCAAAGTATAACTTCATTACATCATCAGTAATTGCCCAATCTAAAAATGCTTGCGCTAATTTTTCATTTTTTGCATTATCTTTTTTAATAAGTGCGTTCGCTTCTACTTCCCATCCTAATCCTTCTTTCGGCAATACAACTTCAACTGGCGCACCTTTTTGTTTCTCTTTCAAAGCACTATACACCATTGATACGCCCACTGGATATTCACCTGCGCCTGCTAATTTCGCTGGTTTTGATCCTGAATGAGTATAAGTTGCCATATTATCATGAAGTTTCTTCATGTAATCCCAGCCTTTATCTTCACCCATAATTTGTAACCATGCAGAAACTGTTAAAAATCCTGTTCCAGAAGAAGCCGGATGTGGCATAACAAGCGTTCCTTTATATTCTGGTTTCGTTAAGTCTTCATATGATTCTGGCATCGGTAAATTTTTCTTCTTTAATTCTTCTTTATTTATAGCAATTCCCGTCATAAATGCCGTATTACCTACCCATTTTTCTGGTTGCTTATCATCTTTAAATTGCGGAAGAACACGATCTGCTCCTTTTGGAGAGTATCCTTTTAACATATCTTTTTTATCTAAAGCTAGTAGACTAGACGCTGCTGTTCCCCATACAACATCTGCTTGTGTATTTTTTCCTTCAGCTAGCAATTTCGCTGTAATAACTCCAGTTGAATCACGAACAATGTTCAGTTTTACATCTGGGTACTTCTGTTTAAAAGAATCAAGATAAATTGGTACAAGTTCTTCTTCGATCGCTGTGTAAACTGTTAATGATCCAGATAGTTTATCATCTTTCACTTTTGCCCCAGCACTTTCTTCTTTCTTTGCACCACACCCTATTAATAACGAAAATACCATTCCAGTTGCTACAGCTTTAAAGATTGTTTTTTTCACTGTCTCTCTCTCCTTTTACAAATCTTATGTACAATTTAAATATAAACAACTAGTGTAAAAGCAGTATTAAACCAACATTAATCTTTTGTTTGTTGTTTGTTTTTGTGTAATACGTTGCTACTTCTATGTTTTTTCGCATTTTTCTGCTAATAACGAACACTAAATTTACAAATAATTAAAAAAACCTTTATAATCCCACAAAAAAATGAGGCGTTTGTAAAAAACGCCTCATTTTTGTTTACCTTTTTTTGAATTACGATTTGCATACTTCGCGCTATTTTCTCCTTCATACTCTAATGCAAATTCTGCATCTGGTAAGCTTTCTTTCGGAGTTTTATTATTGTTGATTGCCGCATTTTGTTTCACTTTTCTTTTTGCCAATACACTCACCTGCTCTCAATAATTCACTTTCTACTCTAGTTTGAAACAAGATGCAATAATTATTACTGGCAAGTGTTAACAAGTACATAAGAGCCGCTAGATGGAAATACTACCTATGAAGAAATCATTATAAAAAGGAGCGATTATTTTGAAGAAGGAAGATAAAATTCAGTCACCAATTTTAGATGAAACGCTCCCGCATCAAATGAATTTTCCATCCTTTAAAGGAACAGGAAAGAAGATGCAACAACCTTTCATAAATCAATATGACGTCGTAATCGGAGACAGTAAATATGATTCCGAGAATAGTCCACTTCACAATTGGAGTGATGAAGTAGATCCCGCCATTATGGCTGGAGACGAATGGATCCATCCTACAAATGATATTGGGTGGATTTCAGAAGAAAATCAAGAGTTGCTAAAAAAAGAAGTAAATAATAAGAAGGACGCTTTTATGCATCCCCAATTTGGCATTAACGACTAAAAAACCATTCTACCTAACGTAGGTAGAATGGTTTCATATTATCCAATAATAATTCTCTCTTTCGGGTATTTATAACGAGGTGGCTGTTCTCTTCCACCACTAGCTAGTATAAATGTTAAAATACCGACACGCCCGATAAACATAAGTACAATGAGTACAAGTTTACCGACCGTTGTTAAATCTGGCGTAATACCTGTCGATAGGCCTGTCGTCCCGAAAGCCGAACACACTTCAACAATTAAACTCATAAGCGGTACGTTTTCCGTAATAGATAAAATAAATAGCGCTGTGGCACATAATAAAATCCCCATCGTCATAACGACAGATGCTTTCAGCACGTCCTCTTCATGTAGCTGACGTTTGAAGACTCTAACTGTTCTCCCGCCTCTTGCAAAAGTGTATAACGATAATATACTTACAGCAAATGTTGTTGTACGTATTCCGCCCCCAACTGAACTGGGAGATGCTCCTATAAACATTAATATACTCATAAATAAAAGCGTCGGTTGTGACAATTCACGTATATCCATTGTAGCAAGTCCACCACTTCGCGTCGTCACAGATTGGAATAATGTATAGAAGACTGTTTCATGCCATGATTTCCCTGCTAAAAAATGATTTCGTTCTAGTAAAAAAATCATAATTGTTCCAACGATCACGAGCGCAAAAAATGTTGTTGTCGTCAATTTTGTAAATAATGAAAAACGAAATAGTTGCTGTTTCCTTTTACTAAGGAATTGTTTCACTTCCATTAATACAGGGAAACCAATCGCTCCTAAAATAATAAGCAACATATGAATCATTTGCACAATGTAATCTTTTTTATACGGAATTAGTGATTGTCCTGTTAAATCAAATCCGCCGTTCGTAGTTGCACTAACAGCCGCAAAGAAACCGTGAAAATAAGCCTCTTGCCAAGTTGGAAAGTATAGTAAGAATCTTGTACCTAATAATATTGCTCCAATAAGCTCTATCGAAATAATTACAATTAAAATAGAACGCATCAATTCTACAAGGCCTGATAAATTCCCTTGATTATGGTCTGCCATAATGAGTCTTCTTCTCTGCAAACCAATCTTTTTCCCTGTTATAATCCAAACGAACGTACCAAGTGCCATAATTCCTAAGCCGCCTAATTGTAAAATAAGGGCTAACATAATAATTCCCGCCGTAGTAAATGTATCTGAAATCGTAACAACAGACAATCCCGTAACACTTACCGCACTGACAGATGTAAAGAGGGCATCGATAAATGTCCATTTCACACCAGCCTTCGTAACAAACGGGAAACTAAGCAATATCACCGATACAACTACTGCTAATAAATAAAACAAAACAATGAGTTGTACAGGACGTAATTTTTGTAAAAACTTTTTTATATCTCTCATTCCATCACTTCGCTACCTTTTTTCTATCGATTAAATAAAGAAAAATCTTCACTTTCTTTATTTGTAAATAACTGCTCAAATAATTTGGCAAATACCATTCCATACACAGTCCCATTACCTCCATACGGTAATGCGTAAAACAAATTATGTATCTTTTTGTCTTCTTTTAAAATAGGGAGACCATCATGACTACCACCAAATGCTGCTGCCCAATAGTAGTCTGCCTGTATATTCTTATACTGCGGGAACATCTCTTTTACAACGTTAATAAGGATGTCACGCTTATGCAATAATTTCGTATCACCAATTGTTTGAATTTGCATCGCTTCATCTAATCCGCCTACAATAATACGATTTTGATATGTTCGAAAATATAAGTAAGGCCGTGCTGTTTCCCAAATTAATGATTGTTCGTGCCAGCCTTCAAATGAATCTACCTTATTTGTCACAACTGCATAAGATGTTTCCACTGTTGTATTTTTTTCTTTCTTTCCGAAAAGTGCTTCATAACCCGTCGCCATAATAATATTCTTTGCTACAATTTGATTTCCTGTTTTCGTATAACAAATCAAATCATTTTGGCGTTTTTTTATATGTACAGCCTCTGTATGCTCATGGATAGTAGCACCCATTTGATTTGCTTTATGCAAAAGGCTATGCGCTAATAAATATGGATTCACCTCGGCATCACCATGCGTGTATAACGCTGCTTGTTTTGTGAATGAATACTTCTTCATCATATGTGAATCGGTAAAATATTCAACCGGGAATCCATAATGGCGTAACGTATTATATTCTTCTTGTAAAAACGATACATCCTCATTTCTACTTGCATAATACAAACTACTTCGCGGAATAAACTGGGGATCAATATCGAGAGTCGGTACAACTTGTTCCATTGTTCGTAACGCTTCGTAACAAAGCTTATATGCTCGTACCCCTTTTTTTTCACCAAATGTATGGATAAGTGAGGTTAACGATTTATCATGAAGAAATTGAAGTAAACCTGTATTAGCAGCTGTGCTACCACATGCGATTGCTCTTTTTTCAATGAGCGTAACACGCATTCCAATTTTCGCTAACGAATACGCTATATGAGCACCTGCTTCTCCACTTCCAACTATAAGCACATCACATATCATATCATTTTCTAACGATGGATAACAAGGTATAGAAACGCCTGTATTCCAAAACAACTTACCAGTCATAAGTTTCATAATTATACTCCTAAAATATAAATTTCTCCTTTCTATGTTTTGTTATTTCCCATAAAAAAATCCAACTAACATACGCTAGTTGGATTTTTTATTTTTAATTAGAGCGCTCCTCCAGCCAATTTCCAACTGTCGGATATGTTTGTTTTACCGCTGTTCCACCGTAAACGATCGACATATGTCCCGTTGGTAAACATACATATTGTTTATCTGTGCTAGAAATATGATCTAGCAACGCTTCTACTTGGCATGGCAGTGCAATATGATCACGTTTCGCAGAAATATTTAAGACATTCGCCTTAATATTTGCAAGGTCTACCTTTTGTCCGCGAATAACGAGTTCACCTTTCACTAATTTATTATTTTGATAAAAATCGCGAATCCATTGTCTATACGATTCACCTGGGAATGGGATACCATCACCAACCCACTTTTGAACTAATTTCCAGCTTTCGACGAAGCGCTCATTTTCGGAACGATCGAGTAAAGCGACATATGGACCTACAAAGTTTGTGATTGGTTTTAACATCTTATTTCCGAAATCAATCATTTCTGGTGGAATATTTCCGAATGTATCAACCGCTTTATCTAAATTGAAATATTTCTCATCTAATAAAGGACCGTATAATCCTGTTTCAGAGAAATCAAAAGGACTTGTCATAAAGATTAAGTTGCGAATTGGCATGTGTGGATGAAGTGCTGCATAAATAGAAGTTAGCGTTCCACCCATGCAATAACCAAGTAAAGAAATCTCGTCCGATTTCGCAGTTCGCATTACTTTTTTCACTGCTTTTGCAATATAGTCGAACACGAAATCATCAAATTTCAAATGACTATCTTCTAAACCAAATGTGCCCCAATCAAGCATATACACATCAAAACCACGATCTACTAAATATTCCACTAAACTATTCCCTGGAGTTAAATCCATAATATACGGTTTATTAATAAGCGCGTATATTAATAGGATTGGAACTCCCTGTGTTTTTTCTTGTTTTGGAATGTAACGATACAGCTTCGTTTTATTCTTCGTCCAAATAACTTCTTTTGGTGTTAAACCAACTTGTGGTTCTGGTTCGCGTAATAAAACTTCGCTCGCTCTTTTCACACGGCGATATGCTTTACGATATTCTTCTGGGTACAACTCCAATTGCTTTTCCCATTCCGTTACGAATGTAGTCATTTTTCTATCTCCTTTTTGGTCGATTTCTTTCTAAAAAAAAGAAGTGCATTCCTGCTATGGATATGCACTTTTTTCTTACTTCATTACATGTATAATCCACCGTTAATGTTTAATTGCTGACCTGTGATATACGCACCGTCACGGCATAGGTATACTACACCTTTTGCAATTTCATCAGCTTGACCAAAACGTTTTTTCGGGATTTTCGCAACGATTTTTTGACGTACTTCTTCTGGTACTTCTGCTACCATTTCAGTATCAATAAATCCTGGGCAAATTGCGTTTACAGTTACATTTGTTTTTGCAAGTTCTAACGCTAATGATTTTGTAAATCCTAACATACCTGCTTTTGCTGCAGAGTAGTTTGTTTGTCCAAATCCACCAGCTTGACCAATAATAGAAGAAATACTAATGATTCTTCCTTCTTCAGCTTCCGTTATGTATGGAAGTACAGCACTTGTCGTATTAAATACGCTGCTTAAGTTCACGTCAATTACGCGCTCCCAATCTTCACGATTTAACTTTTTGAATGTACGATCTCTTGTAATACCAGCATTATTAACAAGAATATCAACTTTACCAAAATGATTCACAGTTTCTTCTACAAGTCGGTTTGCATCTTCTACTTTCGAAACATCCGCTTGAACTGCATAAACGTCATGTCCTTCTTTTCCTAATTCATTTACTAAGTTTTCAGCTGCTTCTTTACTGCTGTTATAGTTAATAACTACTTTTGCTCCCTCTTGTGCTAATGCTACTGTAATTGCTTTTCCAATTCCTTTTGCCCCACCTGTTACGATTGCTACTTTGCCATTTAATTGAACCATTTCTTTTCCCCCTTAAATGAATTTGTGAACGATTGTTATGAATCATTTTGGTACTCATATGAATAGAGTCCATTTATTAATTATGTTTCGTTGTTTATATATGAAAAAGAGATTCTCCCTTCCCTTTTACACGTTATAAACAAACGCTATTATCATTTTTTATTTTCTGGCTTATTCGCAGGCTTTACTTCTTCTTTTACAGGTACTTGTAGTTTCGCTAGTACTGCATTTTGCTTTTCTAGCAATTCCAAAATTTGATCAACTTTCGTTTCTAATGTGCGAATATCTTGCTTTACTTTCGTAACATCACGCTTTAATGTAGGAGCTTGTCCTAATGAATCCACTTTCTCTTCTAGAACTTCCTCAATGTTATCAACTTTATTTTCTAAGTTAATAACAAGCGTAGCTACTCTAGCGATATCCTCTTTCGTAGGCACATTCACCTGTTCTAAATAACTTTTTGTTGTATCATTTAACGCTTTTTGATAAAACAAATTCAAGTCTAGAACGCTGCCCATCCAAGCAGAATATTCTTCTGTTTTAATTGTTTCATTGAGCGCTTTTCCCCAAAATGTTTCGGTTTGTTCATAAGCATTTTTCCATGCTTGCAATGGATCGAATTTTTGATCAATCACTTCGCCTACACTCCCTTTTTTGTTTTTGAAACAATTCAACCTATTCACTATTTTCTAATATTCTGAATAAAACTTCAAGTCTATATTTTATTTTTCTTTATTTTCCAATAAATGTGTTGACATTAAAAACAGATAGGTGTAAATTGCACTTATAAGCAAAAAATTCCATCTAACTGATTCATGAGGTGATGCACAATCATGCTACATAATGAACCAGAACACCCAGAAAGTTTGGAAAAAAACCAAGCCAAACAACCAAACTCCATGCCAAAAAACTTCTTAGTTCCTTTCTTACTTCTCTGTCTAAAAGACTGGAGTCTTCATGGTTACAAACTCATTCAAATGCTAATGGACATCGGCTTTTCTTCTGTTGACCAAGGCAATGTGTATAGAACATTGCGCAAGTTAGAAAAAGAAAACCTTATTTCTTCTACTTGGGATACAAGCGAAGGCGGGCCAGCGAAACGAATTTATTCTTTAACAGAATATGGAGAGCAATATTTAACAACATGTGCGACTTCTTTTGAACATTATCAAAATATGTTGCGGACGTTTTTTACGTTATACACCAATGCATTCTTTCCATTTTCTACTTCTCCAGAAAAGGATGAAAAGGATTCTTCATCTTCACCTGGTGGTACAGCAGAGTAATCTGCGTTCACAATATGCAAAAAAACATTTGGAGGTCAAACAATGGAAACTAAGCCATACGAATTAGTCGATGCATTTTGGAAAAACTGGTCTCAATCTCTTTCCCTCTTCTCTTCAGCTGGGAAACAATTGGAGCAACTTACTTTAGAAACTTTAAAACAACAACAAGACGCTTTGCATAAATTAACATCAGGAGTAGATGAACTAGAAAAAGAACTACAACAATTCACTGCTCAGTTCAATAACCAATATACAGATTACGTGAAGCAATTAACTGGAAACTCCTTAAATGATCAAATTAACGAGTGGCAAGGGAAATGGAATGAACTTTCTACTCAAATGCACCAACTTACTGTTTCTCCTACGAAAACATCGTTGTCTATTATTACTCAAACTAGCGGTCAATTTGAAGAAACAACAAAACAATTTATTGAACAACAACAAGTACAACGTGAAGAGGTTCAAAAACAGTTAGAAGTTTTTTTGGGAGAGTTCAAGTCCAAACAACTAGAACTCGCAAAGCAGTTCGAGGAAAACTCAAAAAATTTATTTACTTCCATCAAGTAAGAAAAATGTGGGAGCTAACTGCAGCACAAACAAAACTCTTTCTTCCTCCTACTACATCAAGATGGCTAGCATTTTTCGATATGGAAAAGAAGGAGGCCCAAATGAATCCATTTCAAGAAGCACAAACTGTTCCGGAGCTTCGTTATGATGAGATTCAAGTCGGTGATCAAGCATCCCTTACAAAAACGATTACGGATGAGGACGTTATCAATTTTGCAAAATTAACTGGAGATGTGAACCCTATTCATATTTTAGATTCTTTTGCAAAAACGACAATGTTTAAAGAACGTATTGCTCATGGCATGCTCGTTTCCAGTTTCATTTCGACGATTCTTGGAACGAAACTCCCTGGCAAAAACACGATTTATTTGTCTCAAAACGTTTCATTCCGTGCTCCTGTCAAAATTGGCGATACACTGCGCGTTGTGGCAGAAGTCATCAAAAAACGTGACGATAAAAAAATCATTACGTTGCAAACAAACATATATAATCAATCAGGTGATATTGTCGTAGAAGGTACAGCGACAATACTGAAAAAAGAGTAGCAAATTTGCTACTCTTTTTTCTATCCAATAACTTCTAATCACACCGATTACTTCCGCGTATGAGTACGTCGTTTCCACATAAAATAACGTTACCAGTTCAGATAAGTACTTAGCTGAACTGGACTACTCATAAGGATGTGTATCAACATGGTAAAAACAAACAAATTACTAGTTCCAGGTGCAGAACAAGCGCTTGAACAATTTAAATATGAAATTGCACAAGAATTCGGTGTTAGCTTAGGTTCTAATACAGCATCTCGTTCTAATGGTTCAGTTGGCGGTGAAGTAACGAAACGACTTGTTGCTTTAGCTCAACAACAATTACGTGGATAATACTATAACATATGGCTTAGAGGCAGATATTCTCTGCCTCTTTCTATTTTTAACATACATAATCGTGCTTTTTCACATACTAATAAGAGCAAACTGAAAGGAACGATATGTGATATGAAACGGATTAACATTCGCATGAGTCCTCCCCGTGTTCTTACTTTGTCTTTTATTATGTTATCAATTATCGGTACATGCTTATTAAAGCTACCAATTGCTACAACAACATCTATTTCATGGCTCGATGCTTTATTTACAACCGTTTCTGCTTGTACGGTTACAGGGCTTGGTGTTGTGGACACGGGGAAAGTATTTACCTTATTTGGCCAATGTGTCATTTTAACGCTTATACAAGTGGGCGGACTTGGCATTATGAGCTTTGCCGTTTTAATTGCGATTATGCTCGGCAGAAAAATTGGTCTTCAAAACCGAATTTTACTGCAACAAGCGTTAAATCAAACGAACATTGGTGGCGTCATTCGTCTTGCCAAAGCATTATTTTTATTCTCTTTTACAGTCGAATGTATCGCTACTTTGATTCTTTCTTTTGAATGGGTACCAAAATACGGTATCGCTAAAGGGATCTATTATAGCTTTTTTCATTCAATCTCTGCTTTTAACAATGCTGGTTTTTCTGTGTGGAGCGATAATTTAATGTCCCATTCTCACAGCATCCTTGTCAATCTCGTTATTTCTTCCCTCATTATTCTAGGGGGGATTGGTTTTACAGTAATTATAGATATAAAAAGAAAGAAAAATTTTAAAAACCTTACATTACACTCAAAACTTATGCTCTCTTCTACTCTAATCGTCAATATTATTGCGACTATTTTCATTTTCATATTCGAGTTCCACAATTCTCTTTCTATGAGAGGATTTACCCCATTCGAAGAAGGAATGGCCGCTTATTTCCAGGCAGTTTCAACGCGTACTGCCGGGTTTAATACAGTTGATATTTCTGCATTATCAAAGCCTTCCCTACTATTAATGATGCTCCTTATGTTTATTGGCGCTGGTAGTGCTTCAACCGGTGGTGGAATTAAGTTAACAACCTTTTTAATCATGTTTTTCGGGGTATTCAAATTTTTACAAGAGCAAGATGATATTGTCGTGTTTAAAAAATCTATTAAAGATACCCTCATTGTCAAATCATTGACCATCACTATTATTTCCATTTCATTTATCTTTTTTGCTATTTTAATTTTAAGTATTACTGAGCGAGTTCCTCTATTGACGAGTGCTTTCGAAGTATTTTCAGCATTTGGGACTGTCGGGCTTAGTATGAATTTCACACCACACTTAACGATAATCGGAAAAGCTATTATTATCTTTATGATGTTTTTCGGAAAGATGGGACCTTTAACATTGGCTTTTTCATTTGCACGTAAAAAGAACCGAAAAATAAAATATCCGAATGAAGATATTTTAACAGGTTGACAACCGTATAAATTATCCATATAATGAGAGTACAATAGCATATCTCCAAAGGGGAGTAGCGTCCAAGAATATTTCTTGGAAACAAAGTCGTCATTACGTAGAACTTAGTTCTTCCGGCTTTGTTGGCATTTTCATTACATATGTCTAGCAAGACCTTTGCCTATTAACGGCAGAGGTCTTTTTTGTATTCATTACCAATTTCTTCCAAAGTTAATAGGCAGGAGTATGGGGAAACTAAATAGTGGGGAAATTCTTCACTTATTTAGTACTTATAGAAATGAGAGGAGAATGTACATGGATGTATCATTATTATTGGAGTATGGTTGGGTATTACTCATCCTAATTGCACTAGAGGGGATTTTAGCTGCTGATAACGCTCTTGTTCTTGCAATTATGGTAAAACATTTACCAGAAGAAAAACGAAAGAAAGCACTATTTTACGGATTAGCGGGGGCATTTGTTTTCCGTTTCGGATCATTATTTATGATTTCGTTCCTAGTCGACGTATGGCAAGTGCAAGCAATCGGTGCCATTTACCTTATGTTTATCGCTGGTAATCACTTATTTAAAACGTATGTTAAAAAGAATACGGATGAAGAAACAGAAGAAAAAGAAGCAAAGAAAAAACAAGAGAACTTTTGGTGGACTGTATTTAAAGTTGAGGTTGCTGATATTGCCTTCGCAGTTGATTCAATTTTAGCTGCCGTTGCATTAGCAATGACTTTACCGAAAACAGGATTAGGTACAATTGGTAGTCTTGATACTGGGCAATTCGTTGTTATCTTTGTAGGTGGACTTATCGGATTAATCATTATGCGATTTGCAGCAACTGCTTTCGTACAAATCTTAAAACGTAAGCCAGGACTTGAAACTGCAGCATTCTTAATTGTAGGTTGGGTTGGTGTGAAACTAGCAATCTATACATTAGCACACCCTGCATTAAATGTAATTCCGCATTCATTCCCAGAATCTACGCTATGGAAGCTTACATTCTGGATTGTATTAGTTGGAATCGCAGTTTGCGGTTGGTTCTTCTCGAAAGAAGTAGAAGTAAAAGTAGAAAAGAATTTAGACGAAAAAGCGCTGTAATTACAGCGCTTTTTCTTTTTTCATTCCTCCCTCTCAATGTCCAGAAAAATTTCTATTATACTATCTTTTGTAAACGTTTTCTTAATGTATGTATGTCCTTTTTGTGAAATATTGCACAAACTTATTGAAACTACAACCAAATCCATGTACTTTATTCATATAAGGAGTATTTATAGATGATGTATTAAAGGAGCGTATTACTCATGCTAGAACAAGGATTAGATTATGTTGTCAAACTGGCTAAGAGCAAAAAACAAATGCTAGATACAAACCCGATGCAATATTTCATTCGTGCGGCACTTGCGGGTATTTATATCGGTTTTATTATTGTACTATGCTTTAAATTAGGTAACTTTTTCCACATTGCAGATTCACCAGCAACTTATTTAGCTGCTTCTATGTTTTTCGGAATTGCCCTCGTACTAATTATATATGGTGGCGCTGAATTGTTTACTGGAAACACAATGTACTTCACAGTAGCAACTTTAAGAAAAGAAACAACAATTTCTGATACACTTCGTAACTGGGTCACTTGTTATGCAGGGAATTTAGCTGGTGCTTTATTCTTTGCCTTACTATTTTATGCAACTGGAATTTTCGAAGCAATTGATCACGGTCATTTCATGAATAAGGTAGTAGAAGGAAAAATGAATACACCTACAATGCAACTATTCTTTAAAGCAATTTTATGTAACTGGCTTGTATGTCTTGCGTGTTTCTTACCTTCTCAAGTGAAAGGTGATACAGCAAAAATTATGATGATGATGCTACTCGTTTTCACATTCTTCTTATCTGGTTACGAGCATAGCATTGCAAACTTATCACTGTTTGCTTTATCTTTAGTTTCACCGCATCCGGAGACAATTTCTTTTGCAGGTGCTATTCATAACTTAATTCCCGTTACAATCGGTAACATTATTGGCGGGTCTGTATTTGTCGGTATGGTTTATCATTACTTAACAAAGAAAACACCTGACGTGAAACAAGAAGAAACTGAATTAGTAGCAGCTCAACAAGAAGAGATCATTCCGTTGCAAGCTCATATGAAACATTAAAAACTCCAAAGTTTTACTTTGGAGTTTTTAGCTCCCCACATATTTAACAACTAGATGAGGATTAATTTCCCCTTCTTCCTTTCCCTTATTAATCCTCTGTTTCATCTTGTGCATACCGATGATATCATTCGTATGAAGATAAATTTCATTTACATATAAACCTTCTTTACAAAAAGCCTCTACAAAATCTAATCCATTTCTTTCTCCCCATCCCATGTTAAAGTCAAGGGAAAGAATATTCACCTCATAATTCCGAACCATTTGTAAAGCACATTCTACTGTAGTGGCGGGTACATATCCGTACGGACAACTTCTTTGATCATCCATATATACATTCATGATCTATCCCCTCTCTATTTTGTATACGTGACCAGCATGTGACATATTGCCCCAAGGCTAATAAAAGGACCAAACGGAATTTGGCTCCTCATTGTCATACGTTTTAATACTATACCAGCTCCAAAGAAACAAAGACTAAAGCAAGATGCTAAAAATAAAACCATAAAAATCCCTTTCAGTCCCACTATAAATCCAAGCAGCGAAAGTAATTTTATATCGCCTCCACCAAGCCCTTCTGGATATATTTTTTGCATGCAATATAACAAAATAAATATAACGCCACTACCAACTATACTATCTGTCCAAGTGACTAACGGTACAAAAATACATTCTAGAATGAGTAAACAGGCAAACCAAGCTAAAATACGATTCGGGATTAACATATATATGTAGTCTGTAACTGAAATAATAAGAAGTAATGAAAATAGCGATAATATGATGATAAGCTCCCGTTCCATCCCAATCATATATACAGTAAGAAGAAATATCATTCCGGTTACAAGTTCAAATACTACGTACAAAATTGAAATCGCCCTCTTACAATTCGTACAACGTCCCCTTTGTATACAAAATGAAATGATTGGGATCAATTCTTTTGGCTTGAGCACATACTTACAATAATGACAATGTGAACGCGGGGTAATGATAGACTCACCTAGTGGAACTCTCATCGCAATTACCATAAAAAAAGAACCAAACACCATCCCCACTAACAACGCATATAAATAAGTGAACATCCCTTCCTCTCCTTTCCAGAAGAACATAGCAAAAAAAGGAGAGAAATTCTACTTCATATTATCTCTATTCTATTAAAAAAGCAGGCCATTTTCTGGCCTGCTTTCCCCTTTTTTATACGATGAAATATACTGCTTTTAATGGTCCATGTACTCCGACAACAAGATTCATTTCAATATCTGCCGAGTTACTAGGCCCTGTAATAAAGTTAATACAAGATGCCACTTTCTCGCCATTTTCTATACGTGTGTTCATATCCTGAACTGCTTGTGTAATACGAGGCACAAGTGTTTCACGTGGAATAATAGCAAAGTAGACAGTCGGTAAAAAGTGTAAAGAACGACCTTGACCTTTATGACTTTGTACAACAATCGTACCAGATTCAGCTAAAGTATAATCACTAAATGCGATTCCAATATTCGCTCTTTCTGCGATACGCATATTCTCTTCTTTTTTCTCAGGATCCCATACATTCACTTCAACATTTTGCTTTGGAAGCTCTTCTTTAAATAAAGAAGTCAATCCATAAGAATCAAAACGTTCATCTGCCGATAACATAATAGGTCCCCCGCCGTTTTCCACGATTACTTTTTGAATATCTTCACGTAAACGGTCGTTTGTCGTTTCCACTACAGTTGTATGAATGTTTGTACATTGATTTTTAAATACTTCTAACAATTCTTCTTGTGAATAATCTTTTAGCGTTTCTACATTCACATTACTTTTCCATGCTGGACGCTTTACGCCTTCCGTTTTCCGCTCACGTCCAAGTTCTTTTGCAATATTCTCTAGAAAGGAGTCACGGTTTTGAATTAATCCTGTCATTATTTGTCCCCGCCTTTCTTATGATCTTTATACCAATCACGGAATCGTTCTTTACTTGGAGCCGGGAATTCACGAATATCTGTCCAGTTTTTAAGTGGCCCCACACCTTTTGATACACGGTTACCAGATGTAAATGGGCTCATTGCAGCTGGTGCCATTTTTGACCCCATTTTATATAAAGCAGCTGAAGAAGCACCCATACTAAACATTTTCATTGCTAATTTTTCTGCAAGTGGAGCACGTCCTTCTTGCTCAACAATTACTTGGCGATGTTTTAATAATAAATCATGCAATGGTATTTTTACTGGACAAGCTTCTGTACATGCTCCGCATAAACTAGATGCATAAGGAAGTTCTTTATAATCGTCATATCCGCCTAAAAGTGGAGTTAATACCGCACCGATTGGTCCTGAGTATATAGAACCATACGAATGTCCACCAACATGACGATATACAGGACATACGTTAACACAAGCAGCACAACGAATACATTGCAATACTGAGCGGAATTCAGATCCAAGAATTTGAGATCGGCCATTATCAACAACAACTAGGTGAAATTCTTCAGGTCCATCTACTTCCTCTTCTTGAATTGGTCCCGCTACAGTTACATAACTTGTTAATTTTTGCCCTACTGCACTACGACATAGTAAACCAACTAAAACATCTAATTCTTCCATTGTCGGAACCATACGTTCCATACCCATTACTGCAATTTGTGTTTTTGGAATCGACATAACAAGATCGGCATTACCTTCGTTCGTTACTAAACAAAGAGAGCCAGTATTTGCAACGGCGAAGTTACAACCTGTCACACCAATTTCTGCATCCATAAATTTCTCACGAAGTTGTTTACGAACAAACTTTGTCATTTCATATGGATCATCAGAATTTTCATAGCCAAGTTTTTCTTTAAATACATCACGAATTTGAGCTCTATTTTTATGAAGTGCAGGCGCAATAATATGTGAAGGTGGATCGTTATCTACTTGCAAGATATACTCTCCTAAGTCACTTTCTAACACTTCACACCCAATCTCTTCAAGGGCATGATTCATACTAATTTCTTCAGTTACCATTGATTTTGATTTTACAACTTTCTTCGCTTGTTTCTTTTTTGCAACGTCTTGAATATACTTTGCTGCTTCCTCTTTCGTTTTCGCAAAGTACACGTGTCCGCCTCTTTTTGATACATTTTCACTTAACTGCATTAAGTAATAATCAAGGTTTTCTAACGTATGTTGGCGAATTTGTTCACCTAGTTCACGCCACTCTTCCCAGTTTCCTAATTCGTCCGCTGCTTTTAAGCGATTCGTATATAAGCGCGTTTGTGCAGAAGATACTGCTCCGCGCATAAACGAATCTTGAATTCCATCGCCAACGCGATCATTAAATTTTTTCTCACTGATTTTCATAGACATAGCTTATGTTCCCCCTTCATGAGCGACTATTCAGTACCTCAGCAATATGCATTACTTTTATTTCTTTTCCTAAACGCTCAATACGTCCGCCAATGTTTAACAAACACCCACAATCTGCACCGATTAAATAATCAGCACCTGTTTCCATTGCACTATCTACCTTTTCATCTACCATTTGCTCAGAAATTGGAGTCATCTTCACTGAAAACGTTCCCCCAAACCCACAACAATTTTGCGCATTTGGCAGTTCTCTCACAGTTAATCCTTTGACGTTTGATAATAAAATTCCTGGCGCCTCTTTTACTCCAAGCAGGCGTGTCATATGACACGATTTATGAATAGTAGCGATCCCTGGTAAACTTGCACCAACATCTGTCACTTTTAAAACATCTACAATAAATTGTGTAAATTCATATGTTTTATCAGCAATCTTTTGTGCACGTTTAGCCCACTTCGGATCATCTTTAAAAACATGCGGATACTCATGAAACATTGTCGCACAAGAACCAGATGGTGTAACGATATATTCTGCATCTTCGAAAGTTTCAATCATATGTTTCATCGCTTCTTTTGCTGCTTCTACATGGCCGCTATTATAAGCAGGCTGACCGCAACAAACTTGTGCTTCTGGAAATTCAATTTCACAACCTAAACGCTCCAACACTTCAACTGTTGCTTTGCCGACGTTTGTTTCAAACATATCGACTAAACAAGTAACAAATAAAGTAACTTTCATAATTATTACTCCCCCTTTTTACAACTCCACCAACAAAAGTATGGTCATCAGATGACTTAGAAAAGAAGAAGTAGGCTCAACCATGGCCTATCCTCTCCCTCTTCTAAAGAAAACGCTTACTTAATCTTTCTCTATTTTATCAAAAAATTTGATTTTTAAAAGATTAAATTACGAATTTATATCGTTTTTACCTGTGACAATATGTTCTACATTTGTTAAATGATCTAGCATTGCTTGCTGCGCTAATTCTACATCTTGCTTTAACACTGCATCATATATAACTTGATGCTCTTCTATAAGTCGTTCTGATGTTGTTTGTTCACCATATAAAATAATGCGTCTTGATTCACCAATTGTTTCAGCAATCATCTCTGAAACGTGATTCATGAGTTCAAGCAAAATGTTGTTATGCGAAGACTCCGCAATTCCCATATGGAACTGAAAATCTGCTTTTTCACCAGCCTTTTCATCTCCAATGCTCTTTGCCATTTCATCTAACCAATGCTTCATATTGTGCAAATTATCTTCCGTACGTTTTGCCGCAGCTGCTCGAACTGCCCCCACTTCAAGCACCTTTCGTACTTCTAATAAGTTCAAAATATCTTCTTTCTTCATTAATAATTTATTGTTTAATGATTTTGTTAATGAAGAAGAATCGAAATTCTTCACATATGTACCTTCTCCTTGTTTCATCTCAATTAAGCCCATTGCTCTTAGCGCACTTAACGCTTCACGAACAGCAGATCTACCAACTTGAAACTGCTCAGCTAATTGATGTACAGGAAGTAGTTTGTCACCAGGTTTTAACGTACCATTTTTAATCATTGTTAAAATAGCTTCAGATACTTCTTCGTAAATTTTTTTCGGTTTAATAGATTTGTACTCCAGTTAAATCACCTCAGTATCTTCCAAACAACAATTGAAACGATTTATAAGAACTTTGCATCATAACTATTTTAGAACGAATTGGTAAGAAGTACAAATGTTTTGTTCATAAAATCGTCAAATTTTTAATATTTATTTGATATTAATTTATATGTATTCATGAAGAAAAGCATGTCCTTCACGTTAGAACATGCTTTCTTCAACTTGTATTTTCAATTTAATACTAACCGTCGTTCCATTCCCTTTTTCACTTTCAATTCGCCACTGTCCATCATGTATATGAACAATTTGTCTGACAATGGCAAGGCCTAAACCTGTTCCACCATGTTGACGACTTCTCGCTTTATCAACGCGGTAAAAACGTTCGCCAAGATTTTCTAAATGCTCTGTTTCAATACCGATTCCTGTATCTTTTATGTTCAATTCACAGTAATCATCTATCTGCCTGAGCGTTATCATAATATCCCCGTTTTGATTGGTATACCGTATCGCATTATCTAACACGTTATGAAGCACTTGTTGCATACGATCCTCATCAATCATTACAATGATTTCTGGATTTAAATTTGTTGAAATACGAATTTTCTTTTCTATAAACTTAATCTCATACGTATCTAACACATCTTCAATGAGTTGTGAGAAAACGATAGGTTGTTTCTTTAGTGGAAAATGTTCACCCTCTAATTGTGCTAAATCTAATAAATCATGAACGAGACGCTGCATACGCCCCGCTTCTTTATGAATAAGTTGTGTAACTTTTTCCTGCTGTGGTCCCTTCGCTACACCATCTAAAATAGCCTCACTATATCCTTTTATATAACTAAGTGGTGTTCTTAGTTCATGCGAAACGTTAGCTAAAAATTCCTTTCGCTTTACGTCTTCTGTCTCTAAAGAATTTGCCATTTTATTAAATGCTTTTCCTAATCGTCCAATTTCATCTTCAGAAGAAATTGTAATTCGTTCTGAGAAATCTCCCGTAGCCAAATGATTGGCGACTCGTTCCATTTGCGAAAGCGGTCTCGTAATAGCGATAATAATCTTTCTCCCAATCCATATTGTTAGTAAAGTCATAGCAAGTGCTAACGGTGCTAAAATAAGGCCCATATCATATATTAAGTCTTTTATACTTTTTAAAGGAATATAAGAATATACAATGCCAACTAACTTTTTATTTTCTAAAACAGGGATGACAACCCCCATAATATTACGGTCAAAATGTTCCTCATACCCTATCTTTGTCACCGTTTTTCCATCTAATAATGTTTGCCTATCCCCTTCACTTATAAGAGAATGATGATGCACATCAAAAGGTAAACATGCGCTTAAATCACGTGGGTTTGATACGAAAAGAACGTCTGAACTAGATATTTGATCAAATGCTCGTACTTTCTCTTCAAAAGTTGCTATTCCTTCACGCTTATCATATTGCGCAGCAAGACCCTTCCCTTCCATTACTAATGAATCTTTTAAATTATCAACGTATAGTTTTTCATACGAATATAAAGATACAAAATAAAGAAAAGAAACTGTTACAAATACTGCACATACTACTGTCAGCCAAAGCTTCTGTACCATCGTAAACATACGTTACACCTCAAATTTATAGCCTACACCCCAAACCGTTTGAATGTAGTTTCCACTTTCTCCAAGCTTTAAACGCATCGTTTTTACGTGCGTATCTACTGTTCTTGTACTTCCGGCATAATCATATCCCCATACCTTTTCCAGCAATTGTTCCCGGCTAAATACTTGTCCTGTATGCTGGCAAAGAAAATAGAGTAAATCAAACTCTTTTACTGTAAGAGAAATCGGCTCACCATCAGCCTCAATCTTCCTACTTTTTTCATTAATAAGGATCGGTCCAAACTGAACCTCCTCTTGTTGCTCTTGCTTTGTATAACGTCTTAGCACAGCTTCCATACGAGCAATTAATTCTCCAGGACTAAATGGCTTTACAATATAATCATCTGCTCCCATACGTAAGCCGTTCACCCTATTCCACTCTTCACCTTTTGCTGTTAAAAATATAATTGGTACATCTGATGTTTTTCTAATTTCTTTACAAACTGAAAGTCCATCCATCTCTGGCATCATAATATCTAATACAACGAAATCATAATGATCCGTCTCTAATTTTTTTAGCGCCTCTTTTCCATTTTCAGCTTCGCCCCAATCGTATCCGAAATTATCTAAATACATGCCAACGAGCTGCCTCATATCACTTTCATCATCTACAACTAGCACCCTATATTTACTCATTGTTCTTCCCTTCCCTCTCTATGAGTTGAAACGGCCCTTTTCCGACTTTAATTGTTTGTTTTATTTTCAAATTCTTCATATCTATGACACACACTTCATCACTATCATAGCTTGCTACGTATCCTTCTGCTCCGCTCTTCAAAAATGCAAATGGGTTCGACCCTATTTCTACAGAAGCTACCTCTTTATACGTGCTAACATCAAACTGTCTAAGCGTATTCGAACCGTGACTTAATGCATATACATACTTATTATCCTTCGTTATATTCACAGGCATAAACGGAGCATGTAAAGAACGTACCATTTCTCCGCTCTGCAATGAATATACTAATACTTTTTCATTGACTTGATTTCCATCACCATGTCCGCCAATCCATATTTCTTTCCCATCTGAGCTAATTGTCGCTCCCGTTGATGCTGGTGGAATCATAAAGGATTGTATCACTTCTTTTTTCTTTGTATCAATAGTCGTTAGCTTCGTATCATAAAAGTTTAATACAGATAACTGGTTATGGTACTCTACCATCGTTATTGGTCCTTTTCCGGTTGACACACTCCCTGTCTCTTTCCCTTTTATCGTAAAGAACCTTACCTTTTGAGCAGTTTGATCGGCAGCAAATAATTGCTTTTTATCTTCGGATACAATCACATTTACAATGCCTTTTCCAGTTTTATACTTGTCCACTTGCCTTCCTTCTGTTAGTGAATATACATACATGTACTCTAACTGCTTGCCATATACAAGTATGTCCTCGCCGTTTGGAAGTAGTGCAACTCCTGCCATTGGTTCATTCAGTTCCCATGTCGTAATTAATTTTTTAGTTTGTTTATCAACAAAACTGATACTACCTTCTTTTATATTCGTTGTTATCATAACACTTTTATCTTTAGCAATCGGTGTATATGTACTTCCTTGACACCCTACTAATAGAAATAAAAAACAGAGAAGAAAAACATACTTTCTCAAAAGATTCCCTCCATCTTCGGATGATTTCGTTATAATTGTAAAATAACAAATAAATGTGTGGAAAGTGTGAAATTTTCCTTTCTTACTTCATTTACATATATAATGTACAACAAATAGAATTTGAGGTGTGCAAATTATGCTTTTTCCTGATTTAGCGAATAAAATTGTACGAGAAGTACGCAGACTAATTAAAGAAAATATCATTATTATTAATATACAAGGCGTTATTATCGCAAGTACAGATGTAGAAAGAATCGGTCAATTTCATGAGGGTGCACTCCGCTGTGCGAAACAAAAGAAAACTGTCATTATTACAAAAGAAGATGAACGACGTTTGCAAGGTGTAAAAGCCGGGATGAACCTTCCCTTACTATTTCATGACGAAGTAATTGGTGTCATTGGAATTACAGGCGAACCTGAAAACATTTCACAATACGGAGAAATATTACGTAAAATGACCGAACTACTCATTCACGAAAACTACTTTTTAGAACAACTAGAACTTGAACACCGTTCTTATGAAGCATTTGTCTTTGATTGGCTTCAAAATACAGACTGGTCTCCAAGCTTTCTTGATCGCGCCAAAACACTTGGTATTGATTTATATAAGAAGAAACAACTCATTTTGTTCTCTATCGATCAAAATGACACGATGCTTCAGCGGAAAATTTGGCAACACGTACGCAATCTATTAACAAAGGAGCATCTATTTGTTCGTTGGGGAAACGATCGATTTATTTTATTTACAGCCACGAACTCCAAAGAGCAAACGTATCAATTTTTAACACGATTAAAACAAGACTGTGAAAATTCGTTTTCTATTCCTTTATATATCGGGATTGGACAATCCGTTACGCCTAGCAATATGAACTTATCGTATGAACAAGCATTACAAGCTCTTTCCGTATCACTTAAAACAAAACAAATTGTATTTAATGAAGATTTACGTTTAGAAATGTGCTTACAAGATATTTCTGCAGAAACGCGGGAACAGTTTCTAAGGCGCACGATCGAAAACTTACTATCATCTCCTGAACTTATGCACACTTTACGCTTATTTATCGATTATAACCAATCTTATAAACAAACAGCTGAACAATTACATATACACATTAACACATTGCATTACAGACTTAAAAAGGTTGAGGAGCATACAGGACTTGACCCGAAACAATTCAAAGACTTACATATTTTATACTTCTCGCTCCTCTTATTAGATAATCATACAAAAAAGAATGATAAAACAGAGTAATCTTCAGATTATTATACATAGAAAGAATCCCCCAACTTTTTTATCATTATAATGAAAGCACTGTGACAACGTTTTTTATAATGACTAAATACGTTAACAGTTTGAGGGGGATTTCCAATGTTAGAAAAGCAAATTATTCATTCATTCGTATCCATTGTTGGCGAAGATAATGTAGATACATCCAATATGGGGCGTTTAACGTATAGTTATGATGCCACTCCAAACTTCCAAGCAATGCCTGATGCAGTCATTGCTCCTCGTAATACAAATGAAGTGGCGGAAGTGTTAAAAATATGTAACACTCACAACATTCCCGTATATGTTCGTGGTTCTGGAACAAACCTTTGCGCAGGCACATGTCCACTTGAAGGCGGTATCGTCCTTATCTTCCGTCATATGAATAACATTTTAGAAATTGATGAAGAGAATTTAACAATCACAGTACAAGCTGGTGTAATTACGCTTGATATTATTAAAGCGGTAGAAGAAAAAGGTTTATTTTATCCACCAGATCCAAGCTCGATGAAAATTTCTACAATCGGCGGTAACATTAATGAAAACTCAGGTGGCTTACGCGGCTTAAAATATGGCGTAACACGTGATTATGTGATGGGTCTTGAACTTGTCTTACCAAATGGCGATATTATTCGTACTGGCGGTAAATTAGCAAAAGATGTAGCTGGTTACGATTTAACTCGATTATTTATCGGTTCTGAAGGAACACTTGGTGTCGTAACAGAAGCGATATTAAAACTTGTTCCGATGCCTGAAACGAAGAAGACGATGCTTGCGCTCTATGAAGATATTAATGAAGCTGCACGTGCTGTTTCTTCTATTATTGCAAATAAAATCATTCCAGCAACACTCGAGTTTTTAGACCAACCAACAATTGAAGTAGTTGAAGAGTTTGCTCAAATCGGTTTACCAACTGACGTAAAAGCAATTTTATTAATTGAGCAAGATGGTCCGCCTGAAGTTGTCAATCGAGATATTGAAAAAATGGCTAACGTTTGTCGCTCTATGAATGCAGTTGATGTTCGCGTTGCAAAAGATGAAGCGGAAGCAGATGCACTTCGGACAGCTCGACGCAGTGCACTATCAGCACTTGCAAGATTAAAACCTACTACAATACTAGAAGATGCAACGGTACCACGTTCACAAATCGCTCCAATGGTTGAAGCGATTAATGCCATTGCAAAAAAATATAATATTCCTATTTGTACGTTTGGGCATGCTGGTGATGGTAACTTACATCCAACTTGTATGACAGATGCTCGTAATGAAGAAGAAATGCACAGAGCTGAACAAGCTTTTGCTGAAATATTTGCAAAAGCAATTGAACTTGGCGGCACGATTACTGGTGAACATGGTGTTGGAGCGATGAAAGCTCCTTATTTAGAAATGAAATTAGGTAAAGAAGGTATTGCTGCTATGCAAGGAATTAAACAAGCCTTCGATCCAAATAACATTATGAATCCAGGAAAGATGTTCGCGAAGGACACTCGTAAAAGAGTGGTGGTTGAGCGATGACAACATTAAATAAAGAAAACATTCAAAAGGAATTTAAAAAACGATTAAGTGAAGATGAACTACTAAACTGCATGCGATGCGGTTTCTGCTTACCAACTTGTCCTACTTATATTCAATCTGGATATAAAGAATCGCATTCACCACGTGGACGTATCGCATTAATGAAAGCGGTCGTTGACGGTTTAATTGAGCCAGATGAAGATGTTGAAAATACATTAAATGTTTGCCTCGGCTGCCGTGCTTGTGAACCTGTTTGTCCATCCGGTGTGAATTATGGACATTTATTAGAAGAAGCTCGTGATATTATAAATCAAAACAAAAAGTTCTCAGTACCAGTGAGAGCTGTTCGTAAAGTCGTTTTTGAAGGACTATTCCCTCATCAAAATCGAATGAGAACATTAACAGGATTAATCGGATTTTACCAACGTTCCGGTTTACAAACGCTAACACATAAAACAGGAATTATGAAGTTATTCCCTGAAACACTTGCAACGATGGATCTCGTTTTACCAAAAGTCCCAAAAATGAAAGCAATGAAAGATCGTCCTGCATTTTTACCTGCTGCAAGTACAAAGAAGAAACAAGTTGCATTCTTCACAGGTTGTTTAATGGATACGATGTTTTTAGAAACAAATAATGCAACGATGAAACTACTTCAGTTAGCTGGTTGTGATATCGTTATTCCGAAAACACAAAGTTGCTGTGGGGCATTACATGGACATGCTGGTGAGAAAAGTGGAGCAAAAGAATTAGCAAAGCGCAATATAAAGGCATTCGAAGATTTAAACATCGATTATATCATTACGAATGCTGGTGGTTGCGGAGCTTACCTCGTAGACTACGATTATCTTTTAAAAGACGATCCACAGTGGGCTGAACGTGCAAAGCAGTTTGTTTCTAAAATTAAAGATATTACCGCTATTCTAGTAGAACTAGATTTCCATAAACGTAATGACCTACGACTCAAGTCGCAAATTATTACGTATCAAGACTCTTGTCATTTACGCAATGTTATGCGAACATCTTCAGAACCTCGTATGTTACTAGAAGCAATTCAAGGCGCAACGTACCGTGAAATGAAAGATGCGGATCGCTGCTGTGGTTCTGCTGGTATTTACAATATTGTTCATTCAGAGTTATCCATGGAATTTCTAGATTATAAAATGGATCGCGTGCATGAAACAGAAGCAGCAACCATTGTTACCGCAAATCCAGGTTGCTTATTACAAATGAAATTAGGCATTGAGCGAGAAGGCCTTTCTCATAAAATGAGAGGAATTCACATTGTTGATTTATTATTAGAAGCAATTGAAACCAACTCGTAATAACTCGTAACATACGTAATAATAGGAAAACGGCTATCTCCTTCGTCTATGTAAAGAGATAGCCGCTTTTTTGTCCGCTACAACATTAAAAATATGTTACTTTATTATAAAAAAGAACAACAGAAACATTACAGTTTTGTAAAAATCAATCCAGTATATTCCTCGAAAAATCGCTCAAACCATTGATACAATAGGATTCCTTATTTTCTATTCAGGTAACTTTATCCAAAAACCCCTCTTAAAATGAAGTATAAAAATGCTAAAAATTCCTTTTATACTCTACGTTTCTCTTATTTTCTCCCTTTTCTTCACTTAGGATAAATTAGGTAATTTAAAAGTCTATGAATTTTTTTCCATCTTTTTTCTCACAAAATCTATGCTACGATGAATTTGTCAGTCAGACAGGCTGTCAAAAACAAATCGTGTGAAAACAAATTAAAACTTTATATAGGGGGACACACATCATGAAAAAGCGTGTTTTATTATCTGTAGCTGCTGCAACGGCTCTTACTTTAGGAGTATCTTCTCTAGATGCACAAGCTGCAACAGTACAACCATCTAACATAAAGGTTCAAAATATTCAGCATTCAAAAGTGATGATGAAGCAAATGAGCCAACAAGAATTACAAGCATTCTTACAATCTATGGGCGTGGAATCATTAGCACAATGGCAACAAGGAAACTTCCAACCAAATTGCATTATTCCTGGTCAACAACCTACTGAAAATGTTGTAACTGAGCAACCAACAGCTAAGCCAGAAACTCAAAAGCCTGTTGAGCAAAAACCAGTTGAGCAAAAGCCTGCTGAAGAAGTTCAAAAACCAGAAGCTCAAAAACCAGCTGAAAACAACAATACTCAAAAGCCTGCTGAACAAAAACCTGCTGAGCAAAAGCCTGCTGAAGAAGCAAAATCTTTAAGCGAGTTCGAACAACGTGTTGTTGAATTAACAAACGCTGAGCGTACAAAACAAGGCTTACCAGCTTTAAAAATCGATACTGAATTAAGCAAAGTAGCGCGCATTAAATCTGAAGATATGCAAAAAAACAACTACTTTGATCATAACAGCCCTACATACGGGTCTCCATTTGACATGATGAAGAAATTTGGTATTTCTTATACATCTGCCGGTGAAAACATCGCCCAAGGCCAACGTACACCTGAAGAAGTAGTACAAGCTTGGATGAACAGTGCTGGACACCGTGCAAACATCTTAAATAACGGCTTCACTCACATCGGTGTTGGCTATGTAGAAAGCGGCAACTACTGGACACAACAATTTATTACGAAGTAAATAGATTAAAAGAGTCTTCTCATAATGAGAAGACTCTTTTTTACGTTTCATAACTTTCTATTATGTATGAGTACAATATGTAAAACATAAATAAAATGGAGCCACAGCTTATTACACTAAGTAACACGTAAAACCCCCACTTCAAGTTCAAAAACAATGAAAACAATATACTACATGCCATCACTTGAAAAATCCGCCTACTCACTAAACGGATCTTTTGTAATTTAATTGGGTCTTTTTCCGTACTCTTAATGTTTTTAAATCCTTTACTAAGCATAAAAAGAAACATACTAATTCCAATTGTTAGTCCTGTCTGAAAAGATATCATACTTCTAAAATTAATAAAGAGAATGAGCATATGGATAAACAACATAAATAAAGTAATCGTCTTTAGAAATCCGTTTATAATGATATGCTCGCCTTCATTAAACTTATATATATTATGTGAAATAATATACACGAATCCATGTAAAAAAATAATAAGACAAGGAATAAATGCTATAACAACCTGTTTACTCATAAACTCGTTCGGCCCACCATTTTCATTCCAATGTACTGCCATAAAGTTTGGTAAATATGGATAAAGGCATAGAGTAACTAAAAGACAAGCGAAAAATATTCCTAGTATATATTTATATTTGACCAAGTGATTCTCACCTCTCTTTTCTCTTAACGGCTTCGCTTCTTTTAGAGAAATTCCTGCAAAAATCTACTTTTCTCAAATTTAAACTTACACTTTACGCATTCATTCTTTGAAATTTTTTCATTGTGTTATTTAATTTTGTAGGAAATGGTACATCCACTTCGATTTCTTCTTTCGTAATGGGATGCAAGAAATGAATCTTCATCGCATGTAACGCTTGACTTGTCATATGTTTCGTTTGTCCACCATATAATACATCTCCAACTAATGGATTACCATGATAGCTCATATGAACACGAATTTGATGTGTTCTACCTGTTTCTAATTGTAACGTTACGAGCGTAACATTTTCGTTTTTATAATATTTCTCTACTCTATAATATGTGATTGCTTGGTCTCCCTTTGGAGAAACGCGTCGCCTCGTCGCATGATGGCGATCTCTTCCAATCGCTGCGTCAATTGTTCCTTGCTTGCCTTTTACTTTCCCTTCCACAAGCGCCGCATATGTTCTTTTAATTTTTCGTTCCATTAATAAACGATCCATAATTGCACCAGCAATTCTATGTTTAGCAAACACGACACCACCTGTCGTATCTTTATCTAACCGATGAATATGACGAACCTTCGTCTCTAAACCTTGCATTTGAAAATGAAAGGCAACAAGGTTTGCAAGTGTTCCCGTTCCACCTTTTTCAGCAGGATGCGTATCCATCTTCTCAGGCTTATTCACGATAAGTACGTGATCATCTTCATATACTACATGTAATTCACCATATTCAGGCTCTACATCGTATTCTTCCTCCACAAACATATGAACTTGTAACTTATCGCCTTCTTTTAAAAGCTCATTCCATCTTCTTTGTTCTCCGTTAACGGTAACACCTTTCTCCATACGAAGCTGATGTAACAACTTTTTCGGTATTTCCCATTCTATTTTTAATAACGAATCAATACTTATGCCATTCCATTTCGCTGGAACAGTAATTTCGCACCATTCGCCCTTTTTCTTCGTTTCCATACTGTATCACCTTATTTCTATTGATTCTCTCATTGTAACGGAAAATACACTTTGATGCACCGTCAAAAATAGAGGACAGCCTTATAATAGACTGCCCCCTCATGCTCTACGCCTTTTCATTTCTTGCAATACCTCTTCGGCTTTTTGCTCATACGATAAATCTTTAAAGAAATCCGCCAATCTTTTATAATCATTATACGTATCTAATAAATCATCCATCTTTTCTACTTTCATTACGTGTTGTTTTTGCTTCATTTTTACTGGATAACGATAGCCCGATACTTCTTGTATTTTGTAATACTCATCCTCTACTTGAATGACCTTTACAAGTTCCTCCTCTTCTGCATCCATCGTATATCCATCAAAATCTCTCAGCAATTCATAAATGATATGAGTCCATTCATCTTTTGGATAAAATCCTTTTTCTAACCGATAACCGACAATGCGATACATATGCCCATCGTTTTCTGCAAACTGTACTGTATCATTTAGCTTAAACTTAAAATAACGAAACATTGCCTTCACCTACTTATATGTAATGTTCTTATCACATACTATTTGCAAAATGTAGGTCTTGCTATTCATAAAAAAATACTCATCTATAAGATGAGTATTTTTTACGATGATTTTTCTCTTTTCTTTCGAAATGGTAACCACCAGTTCCAGTCTCCAAACAATTTCATTAAACTTGGTACGAGCATAAGACGAATAATTGTTGCATCAAGGAATATTGCTAGTGCAACACCAAGCCCCATTTGCCGTACTGGTAAAATATCAGTAAAGGCAAATGCACCAGTTACAACAATCATAATTAACGCAGCTGAAGTAATGATTCTACTTGTTGACACAAGTCCTTCTAACGTAGCTTGATCATTATCTCCTGTTTCTTCATACAATTCATGAATACGTGAAATAAGAAAGACTTCATAATCCATGCTAAGCCCAAATACGAGACCGAAAATGAAGATTGGTAAGACAAATAGAACTGGACTCGCTTCTAAGCCAAAATGCCCACCTTCAAATAACCAAACAACAATTCCAATTGTTGCGCTTAAACTAAGTATATTCATAATAATTGCCTTAATTGGAATGAGTATAGATTTGAATGCGAATAATAATATAACAAAGGTCGATCCAAATATAACAGACATACCAATCGCAACTTTATCTTTAATTTCATCTTCTAACTCTTGTTGGAAGGTCGTCATTCCGCCTAGATAATACGTCACATCTGTTTCTTTATAATTTTGTTTAAAATCACGAACCCACTGTTTAGCAGTTTCAGTACGTGGTTTTGTTTTCAGAAAGACTTCTATCGTCGTCTTATTCCCTTTCGTATATGCTTCAAATACAGGAGCTAGTTTCGCTGCTTCTGGTGACTCTAACATTCCAGCAACTTGATCTGCTTTCATACCTGTTAACCCGTCATATAAGCTTCTTACTTCATACACTTTCTTATCGTCTTGTAACTTTTGAACGAATTCTTCTATCTTTTGTAAACTTTCTTTTTCTTTCATATCTTTTTTTGTCTCTACCACTAACGTAACATCAGCATGTTTTTTTGCAGTTTTATTAAATGCTTCTTCGTACTTTTCATATGCAACTCTTGTATCACTTTGTTTAGGTAGAGCTTCCACGTCAGGGAACTGCAAATTCGCAGTACGTAATGGTAATAAGCAAATAACAATAAATGTTGTAACGACAATAATCATCGCAATTGGATGTTTCATTACAAATTGTGCAAATTTACGCCACGCCTTTGCTGGTGTATGTGCTACTTGATTCTTTTTTAATATTCGTTTACCAATTAAGGATAATAGCGCTGGAAGGAGTGTGAGTGAAAATAAAATACTCATAATCACAACAATCATTCCGCTAATTGCGACAGATTGAATATAATCGATTTTAAAGAAAAACAAGCCGGATAATCCAACAAATACACATAATCCTGAAAATACGATTGCACGCCCTGCTGTTTGATATGTAATTGCTATCGCTTCTTTTACCGTTCGCTTTGCAACTTCCTCTCGAAAGCGATTTACAAATAATAGCGCAAAATCAATAGATAAGGCAAGTCCAATCATCGGTGCAACATTTAACACAAAGATAGATAGTTCCTTATCGACACCTATAAAGTATAATATTCCCATCGTACTAATAACACTAAGTGCCCCATTTACAATTGGTAAAATAGATGCTAAAAGGCTACCAAATGAAAATAGTAATACGAGAAATGCAATCGGTAACCCAATCATCTCTGCTACTTTTAAATCATTTTGCGTTCTTTCATTAATCTCTTGATTAATTTTTGGAAATCCTGTTGGCGTTACTTTTAACGTTACATTACTTTCCTTTTCGACTTTATCAGCAAATTGTAATGTCTTTTCCATTCGTTCCTTATTTGTTTTCCCGGAAAATAAAATTGTCGCATAGCCGATATCATCTTGTAACATTTCTTTATTTTGCACTGGGTGATGGAAAGATTCATAAGTCTCTTTCTCTTGTACATTTTTTACAATTCCCTCTACTTGCTTTTGAAATTCTTCATGTGAAACACCTTTATTTTTTTCAAAAACGAGTAAAAGTGTATCTTGAGACCTCTTAAAATCTTTATCTAAAATTTCTTTCGTCTTTTGATAGTCCCCTTCTGTTTGGAAACCGTCACCACCTAATACTCCTGGTAGCTTTGGAGCAAAAATACCAAGCGCTATCGCAAGCAATAGTAATGCTACAATTACTGTATAACGAAACTGATACAAAAAAGTGCCTAACTTCCCCCACTTATCTACTTTATGTACATTTGTCTTCACGCACTTTCACCTACTTTAAATAATTCAATTGTTATTTATACTGTATCACATCTTCGTACAAACAAAAAACGTCTAGAAACACTATAATAATAGTTTTTCTAGACGTTTTTTATCCCGCTTTAATGTGCAGTAAGACCCCCACCTTAAAATTCAGCGAAAGCAAAGAAGTTAGGTGGGGAATCAACTGCCATAAAAGTCCGATTGGTGAGGGCTAATAATCAGTGGGGGATGAAGAAAACCCCCACTGATTAAAATTTCACTTTATCTCTCTTTATTAAGCCCCAATCTCTCGGTAAGTAAACGATGACAGTAAATCGCCATAATTAACAAAATACCACCTACGCAATAACCAGCTAAAATATCAGTTGGGTAATGCACATTTAAAATAACTCTGCTTAATCCAATCGATACAATTAAGATTCCCATCAAGATCGTTATAACATATTTCCCAGTTACACTCTTCAAATTTGCCGCAATGATATAAGCAAGAAAGCCGAATGTCATAATAGATAACATTGCATGCCCACTAGGGAAACTATACCCAAGCGCATCCAATGCTTCATTTAACGACGGGCGCTCCCTTTTCACAATTTCTTTTATCCCTTTATTCACAAGATGTGTTATTAAAATACCCATTGGATACACGATCATCGCAGCATAATAACGTTTTCTCCAAAAAACAAGTAAACTTATAGCGAGCGTAATTACGATCCCAATGGCAGACCCTAATTTTGTATAATATGAGAAAAATGTAAGCGTACCTTCTGTTTGTAAACCTTTTACTAACGCTCGGACATATGTATCCATCACTGTAACGCCACCCGCTTGTACGCGCCAAGCAACAATGCCAAATACAGCAAGTAATAAAACGATACATACTACCTCATATTGATGCAACTTCTTTTTCAAGCGATTTCCTCCTACTATGAAAAAATGCGATTTCTATTTTAGAAACCGCATTTTCTTACTTATTTACCTTTTGTTTTTAACTCTGTCCAGTAACGATCATAGTCTTTTAACTTATCGTCTACATCAACAAGCCATTCTGTACGATCTAATTCCTCTTTCGTTAAGAAAATCATATGGTTGTCACGATATTCTTTACTATGAAGAGGATGAGCTTTTTCATTAGGATTACTGTATCCAATTGACTCGTAGTTTTTCACACTTACTTTTTCATCTAGTAAGTAGTTCATAAACTTCTCTGCAAGCTCTTTGTTTTTTGCACCTTTTGGAATCGCTAACGTATCAGCCCAAATTGTGCCGCCTTCTTTTGGTACAACATACTCTACATCTTTATTATCTTTTGCGATAAATGCTGCATCTCCAGACCAAACTGTTCCGATCCAAGCATCTTCTGTAATGAATTTTTGTTTAATATTATCTGTATCAAATGCTAATAAGTTTGGAAGTAGCTTCTGTAAATCTGTTGCAGCTGTCTTTAACTGTGCATCATCTTTCGTGCTGTTTGAGAATCCATGCTTCTTAAGACCCATTCCTAACACTTCACGAGAATCATTTAATAAAGTTACATGCCCTTTATATTTCTCATTCCATAGGTCAGCCCAGCTTGTAGGAACTTCTTTTACATACTTTTTATTGTATGCAATCCCTGTTACACCCCAAGTATATACTAAAGAATATTTATTCTCTGGATCAAACGCAGGTGTTTTGAAATTAGAAATCATATTTTCGATATTCGGGATATTCTTTTTATCTAACGGCGCTAATAAATCCATTTTCGCCATTGTTTTAACCATGTAATCAGATGGCTGAATTAAATCATACTTCGCGCCACCAGCTTGTAATTTCGCAAGCATTTCTTCGTTGCTTGCGTACTTATCATAGTTAACTTTCACGTTATATTTCTTTTCAAAATCTCTTAGCACTTGCTCATCAAAATTGTCAGCCCAGCTATAAATATTTAACTCTTCTTTCTTTTCACCACAACCAGCAAGTACACCAGCAACAAGACTAAAGCTAATTGCTGCGCCGGCTAATCTTTTCATTAATTTCATCGGTTTATTACCTCCTCGTACTTTCTATATCGTTCGTATTATAAAGGAAGGTGTCCTCCAGAGTTTTCTTCACCATCTGCACCTTTGTTACGGAAGATTTCAGATAGAACCATTAATCCTACGATAGCTACAATTAAAATTGTAGAAAGTGCATTAATTTCTGGTGATACTCCGCGCTTAACCATACTGTAAATGTATAATGGCAATGTTGTTGATCCTGGTCCTGATACGAAGAAACTGATTACAAAATCATCGATTGATAATGTGAATGTTAATAATGCGGCTGAAATAACTCCTGGTGCAATTGCTGGGAACGTTACATAACGAAACGTTTGCCACGGCGTTGCTCCTAAATCATTCGCAGCCTCTTCTAAATCACGTCCCATACCAGAAAGACGTGCTGCTAAAATAACGACAACAAATGAAATACTAAATGTAATGTGCGCAATAATAATTGTTGTTTTGCCAAGTTCCATACCTAATTGACTAAATAAAATAAGTAAAGATAATCCCATTAAAATATCAGGAATTAAAATTGGTAAATACACAAGACCGTTAATAGCCCCTTCATAACGATATTTATAACGATGTAATGCAATCGCGAAAATCACACCAAGAACTGTCGTTACAATCGTCGTTACAATCGCAATCGTCATACTATTTACAAACGCATCAATAACATCTTGCTTTTGAAATAAATCTGTATACCAATGGAATGTAAAACCTTCCCATTCCGCATTAATGCGAGAATCATTGAAGGAATATACCATTAAAACCATCATTGGAAAATACAAGAACAATAAAATTAACCAAGAATAAGAAACTAAAAACTTCTTCATCTTTGCCTATTCCCCTCCGTTCCCATCATATTTATATACTTTCGTTGCACGATAATATAAGTAAATTAACAGAACAGAGAATAGAACAACAATCATAGATAACGCAGAACCAAACGGCCAGTCACGCGCTCCTAAGAATTGATTTTGAATTACGTTTCCGATTAACGCTACTTTCGATCCACCCATAACGTCTGATACAACAAACATTCCGATAGAAGATACAAATACTAAAATAGAACCAGTAGCAATTCCTGACATCGTCATTGGTACTGTTACATTCCAAAATGCCTTTGCTGGTGTTGCTCCTAAATCATAAGCTGCTTCTAGCTTACGCTTATCAAGCTGCTCAATCGCTGCATACACCGGTAAAATCATAAATGGTAATAAAGAATAGACCATTCCGAGTATTACAGAAGGTGTGTTATATAGTAAATTTAAAGGTTCACTTATAATGCCTAGTTTCAATAGCAATGTGTTTACAAGACCTTGTGAACGTAAAATAACAATCCATGCGTATGAACGAACAAGGAAGTTAATCCAAAACGGGATCGTTGCCAATAATAAAAGAATGGAACGGTATTTACGATCAACAATTGTAATTGTATAAGCAAATGGATAACCAATTACTAAACAGATTACTGTTGTAATAACTGCAATCTTAACAGTTTCCCATAACGTTCCCATGTATAGTGGATCAAACACACGAGCGATATTCTCTAACGTAAATTGCATTTCCACTGTCCCATATGCCCCGCGCTGCATAAAGGCAAATGCCAATACAAACAGAAGGGGAATTAGGAAGAAGATTAACAGCCACGCGACTGTCGGTAGTGCGAGTAATTTCCCTTTTTTCAATTTAAGGTCACCTCGTCCTCTTGCTCCCAGCCTACGTATACATTATCTCCAATGCTCCACTGCGCTGCTTCTTCAGCAGTTTGATATGCCATTAGTAATTCTGATGTTTTCTCGTCACGTACATACAGCTTTTCCATATTTCCAACAAACTCAACGTCTTCAATATGTCCAAGATGGTATTCTTTTAAAATCGGCTCTTCAACCGAACGTACCTTTACATTTTCAGGGCGAATTGCTACATAGCCTTCCCCGTTTTTCACAATATTATTTTCACCGATAAATGTCGCAACGAACATTGTTTTCGGCTTATTGTAAATTTCTTTCGGTGTTCCAATTTGTTCAATATGTCCTTTATTCATAACGACAATACGATCACTCATGCTCATTGCTTCTTCTTGATCGTGCGTTACGTATATGAACGTAATTCCTAAATTACGTTGTAAGTTTTTCAATTCACGTTGCAAATCTTTTCTTAACTTAAAGTCTAACGCCCCAAGTGGCTCATCTAGTAATAATACTCGCGGATTATTTACAATCGCTCTCGCAATTGCTACACGCTGCTGCTGTCCACCAGAAAGCTTTGCAGGTTTACGATTACGGAACTCAAGTAACTGCGTTAAACGCATTGCCTCTTCAGCACGCTCTTTCTGCTCTGCTGCCGGTACTTTCTGCATTTTCATACCGAAACAAATATTTTTCTCCACATTCATATGCGGGAATAGCGCATAATGTTGGAACACTAAGTTCATATGACGCTTATATGGTGGCAAATCGTTAATCTTTTCATCATCTAATAAAAGATTCCCTTTAGTTGGCGTTTCAAAACCTGCGATCATGCGTAGTAACGTTGTTTTCCCACAACCACTCGGCCCTAAAATCGTTAAAAATTCCCCTTCTTTAATGTCTAAAGAAAGAGGTGGGATAATCACTTGATTTCCAAAATGTTTTTCTACTGCTTCAACTTTAATAATCTTTTTCATTTTCCCGTCCTATCTACCTTAAATTTTAATTTTTATATTCATGAATAAATATTTATGTTCTATAGACTATTTTTTGTTTCGATCCAAACAAAAATGGTTGTTTAGCTGCGTTCTCTTCTATTCTTTATGTAGTATGTTTGATTCATTTTCGCACGATACATGTGTCGAACAGAAAAACCCCTTCCATTGCGAAGGGGCTATTATCATACGGCTACGCCTACTGATAAACACCATCATCATTTTAACAACTTTCGTATGAATTTTAAAGCACTTTTTGTAGAAGAGTAACGAATTTTCATATCGAATGCCGTAGATTGGGCTAAAATGCTTTTATAATGTGAAAAAGTCCGAAAACTTTCTTCCCCATGATAACTACCTAATCCACTACTTCCAACGCCACCAAAAGGTAAATATGGTGTTGCAAGATGATAGACAACATCATTAATACATCCTCCGCCATATGAAATATTACTCGTCACTTTCTTTTGTACTTCTTTATCTTCAGAAAATACATATAACGCTAATGGCTTCGGATGTTGCTGAATTGTGCCAATTACCTCTTCTATGTTGTCGTATTCTATAATTGGTAAAATCGGACCAAAAATTTCATCTTCCATAACAGTACTTTGCCACGTAACATTCGTTAACACTGTTGGTTCTATATGTAAAGTTTCTTTTTTGTAGTTCCCACCGATTACCGTTTCACCATCTTTCAAAAATGCACATAAACGTTCAAAATGACGTTCAGTCACAATTCGTACATAATTGTCATTGTTCAGTGGATTTTTTCCATACTGCTCCGCAATCTCGTGTCGTAATGCCTCGATTAACTGTTTTTTTACGGAAGCATGCACATACATATAATCAGGCGCTACACACGTCTGCCCTGCATTTAAAAACTTACCCCACACGATTCTTCTTGCTGTTACATCTATTTTTGCATCTTTATGTACAATACATGGGCTTTTTCCGCCAAGTTCTAACGTGAGTGGTATCAGTCGTTTCGCTGCTGCTTCCATCACAACTTTTCCAACACCGACACTACCTGTAAAGAACATATAATCAAACGGTTCCTTTAACAATTCCGTACTCTCTTCTACACCGCCTTCTACTACCGCTACAAGCTCTTCTTGGAATAATTCTTCTAACATTCTCGTAAGCACTTTGGAAACGTTTGGCGTTAGCTCTGACGGCTTTAAAACGATTGTATTTCCAGCCGCCAACGCTCCTACAAGAGGTGCAATCGCTAATTGAAATGGATAGTTCCACGGTGCAATAATAAGTGTCACACCGTACGGTTCTGGCACTACTTTTCCCTTTGATCCAAAATGAGTGAGTGCTGTTCGAACTCGCTTCGGTTTACTCCACGATGAAATATGCTTCAATTGAAAGGAAATTTCTTTTAATACATATCCAACTTCCGTTGTAAACGACTCATGAACTGACTTATTTAAATCTAATTTCAATGCCTGAAATATTTCTTCTTCAAAGCGCTGAATGCCTTTATAAAGCTTCTTCAAATTATTCTTTCTCACTTCTATACTTCTCGTATGGCCATTATAAAAATATGCCTTTTGTTTATTTACAATAGAAGAAACACTCATTCATTCACCTTCTCCCACTATTTTTATCCAATTCTTTCATTATTTATATAGACCTCATATATAATAAATTTCTATTCGTAAAGTTACATTATATATAATTTCTTCTTGTATATAAAATTCATTGCTCACAAAAAAACTACCGAAAGAAAATCTTTCGGTAGTTTTACTGTATTAACGATATAAACGAACAGCACCTGCAGAATTATCATCAGCTTGTCCTACTACTTCAAACTTCAGGCCAAGATTCGGTAAAATACGTCCTGCATCTGGAATCTGTTTATTAATATACGTTTTCGAATCATCAAACTTCGGTACGCCTGCTAAGCCATTATACGTATACGTTCCGCGCGTTGGAGATACAACTTTCCAAGCTGGCGTTTTATCGAATGAGAACGCCGCATCAGCGATTTGGAATCGTGTACTACTTGCCACTGTTGGTTTACCATTTAAAGTTCCAACAATTGCTTCTGGATGAGAATCAACTACGCCAAGGAAACCGTGTCCTGGATGTAAACCAACCCAGTTATCTGTGTAAGCTGAATCCGCATACCATACAACCATACCAGTGTTGTATTCTGGACCGCGAGCATATTTCAATGCGTTATCTGAACCAGCATAGTTTCTCCACTCTACATAATAGTTATGTTTTTTCTTCTCTGTTCCATTAGATACAGCGAATCCATCTAATTTGAACTGCGGTGTACCTTCTGCATCATCAGAGAATACTACTTTACCGTCTACATTTAGTGATGCATTATCAAGTAGGAAACCGTTTAATGCTAAACCACCATCTGTAATGTATTCAAATGTTAATTTTACTTTCTTACCTTTGAATTGGCTTAAATCATATGATTTGTCAATCCATTTTCCATTTGTTGAATGTGCATTGCCACTATTTGCTTTCTCACCAAGTTTTTCGATTAATGTTTGTTGGCCATCTTCTGTTACAGCATGTACTTCAAGGAAATCATACTCTGCTTCAATTTCATACAATGACTTGAAATCAAATTTCGCAGTCGTTGCATTTGTCAAATCGAACAGTGGCGTCTCCATTTTTGTGTGAAGATTGTCACCTTTTGTACTGTAGTAATACTGCTTACCAAATGCTGGCGCAATTGTTTTTATATCTTTATCTGGTAAGTTAACACGAATCATACCTGGTCGGTTAGATTTCGTAACACTTTGGTCTAAATATGTTGCTAGACCGATACCTTTATTTAATTTCTCGTAATCTACTTCTACGATATTTGCCCAGTTACCACCGATTGTTTTTTGGAAAAACTCTTTATTTTGCGGTGAGAAACTCGTTGGCGTTGTTCCTGCAATGTTACCCGCCCAGCTTCCGCCACTCATAACAGACCAAGCTTGAATTGGTTCACCGTCACCAGTATAGTCTGTATCATACTCATCTGGAAGACCTAAATCATGACCATATTCATGTGCGAATACACCAACTGCGCCATCTTCTGGTTCAATTGTGTAGTCGAACGCTGCGATCTTTCCGCCCCAATATGGAACTTTCGCTTGTGTGCCTTCAATTGGGAATGGTTTTGGTCCAACAGTCCAGCGATGTGACCAAATTGCATCGTCACCTAATTTACCGCCACCTGCTTCTTGTCCAACACCCGCATGGATAATCATTAAGTGATCGATTAAACCGTCCGGTTGTTTTTGATTTCCATCGCCATTTACATCATATTGATCGAATTGGTCAAACTCTGATAAATCAATACCGCTATCTACAGCTGCTTTTAATGCATCTTTTACTAAATCACGTGGTCCTTTTGGTCCTTTATTATCATGACCTGTCGCACCATCTGCACCGTAATCAGCAGCTTTACCAGGAACGGTTAACCATTTTGTAACTGTTCCGTCTACTGTATAACTACCGCCAGATTGCTCTTCGTAATATTGTTTAAACGTTTCGATTTTGCTGCCATCCTCTAATGCGAATGGCTCATTACCGAATAACATTTTTTCATAATGTTCTTTGTTAAAGTCGTCAGTATACATATAACCAGGTTCTTTATCAATATTGTTATGTTTAAAGTCAGCGTACTCTACAAGTAAAACGAGTACTTTGTCTTTACGAACTTCACCGTTATATTCTTTTCCCTTTGCTGGAGAAGTTGGTACTTTACCATTTAGACCACCCTTAACTGGGCCTGTCGCTGCAGGTGTCCCTGTTGCTGGTTTGTCTAACTTTTCTTTCGTATCTGCTTTCGCATCTTTCACTTTCTTTAAAAAGTCAGATGCTTCTTTCGTAAGTGGGTCCCCATTTGATACTTCTTTCCCAGGATTTTCACCCTTTTTGTTCTCTACGTATTTTTCGACGGCTTTCTTTGTTTCTGTCTCTGAAGCCTTCGAATCAATTACCCCACGGTTTTTTAGCGCATTTGCTAAACGTTCTTCTGGAATTAAATGATCATCGACTGGGCTCGTAGCTGTCTTATTCACAGGTGTTTCAGCATATGCAGACTGTCCACCCGCTCCGAATGAAAGACCTAACACAGCTGTCAAAGCGATTGATGACAAAACTTTGAACGGTTTCTTGTTCATCCCTTATTTCCTCCCCTAATAAAAAATATGTATTACAAATTGAATTTTATTAAAAATTCAATATTTTTTCAATATTTAGTTATATTATGTAATTTTTTTAATATATTTGTAAAAATTTCATAGTTAGTATACGAATATATCACAATTCAACAATGTTTTCTGAAAATATTGAAAATATTTGTCAGAAACTTTATAATCGCCATAGAGGGAATTTAATGGGGATTTTATCTTTGTTTTATCTACAAAATATTTGATAATTCACTATATAAAACACAAAATGCAATTGTATTATCATATATTCTGTAGCAGCAGTTATGACCGATAATTAGGGAGGAATTACATTTGTACAAAGATAAGACTGACGCACTGGACCAAGAATGGATTGATTTAATACTTGAAGCTCTAGACGCTGGTATCGCCCTGCAAGATATCGAACATTTTTTCCAACGTATGAAGCCATCCAGTCAGGCTCAATAGGCTTGTTCTTTTTAACGAAGTTTGTGTTATAATAATGACATCATAAGACGACTACATATTGATAGAAAGGTGCGCAAATATGATTGGAGAACGTATAAAACGCCTTCGCTTACAAAAAGGTATTTCATTAACTGAACTTGCCGAAAAAGCTGGCGTTGCTAAATCTTACATTAGTTCTATAGAACGAAATTTACAAAAAAACCCTTCCATTCAGTTTCTTGAAAAAATCGCAGCAGTTCTACAAATTCCAGTTGATACTCTACTTCATGATGAAACAACAAAGGAAAATCATTTAGACTCCGAATGGACACAACTTGTTAAAGATGCGATGAGCTCAGGTGTCTCCAAAGAACAATTTCGTGAATTTCTTGAATTTACAAAATGGAAACACGATCAAAAATAATAAATAGAAAGAAGTGCTTACAAGCGGCACTTCTTTTTTCTTTATAAAAAAAAGCGGGGGATACCCGCTTTTTTATTATCTTTCTTCGCCAGCTTCTTGGTTAGCATTGAATGTCCATTCTAAGTTCAATGAATCACCTTGGAAAATATTTTGGTCTTGTCCATTATCTACGAATTCAAATTGTACCCACAGATAATCCTCTGTGCCTGCTTCTAATCCACCCTTTTCTCCCCACTCAGGAGCAAAGATGTCTTTAGCTAAAAGATCTGGATCAGCATTTTGTAAATCTGCTAAAGTTGTTTCATATACCGGCTCACTTTGTTTATCCCAGTTCCAAAGGAATTTCACTTTAACATGCTTTCCAAAGTCTTCACCAGCATTATCGCCTTTTGCATCTTTCACAGTATACTTTGTTGCTAGTTTAACGTCTTTAATTGTTAACGAACCACTATTCTTTAATAAGAACTCTTTCTTAACAGAATCCCCTGGTTTTAAATCTTTAATATCTACAAGCGTTTTAGGGTTTAATGTAAGATCTAACGTCCCAGCTGCAAATGTATTATTTGATACTTCTTTATCGCTAAAGAATGCAAACGTTCCTCCACCAATTAAAGATAACCCCAATGCTGCTGATGCAACTCCCATACCTAATTTCTTTTTCAGACTCACAATCAATTCCCCCTAGCTGTTTTTTTATATTTTTGTCTCTTATTTTTCAATAAGAGATATAAAGAAAACTATATCAGCTTAGCTAATGTTCGTTCTCTTTTAAAAACCTTAAGTTCATTATAACGAACAACACTCTATAAATACAACAAATATTTATTAGTATTTTCAATTATTTTTATTTCTCAATATTATTTTGTTTTTTCTGAATTTTTATGTTTATATTTTAAGAATTACAATAAGTGCGAGGGCAAATACTCCCTCACACTCATAGACATCATTTTTTCATACCGGTCATCAGTTTATTCTGATGATTTCTCATTATGATCCGTGGTAGTAGCCTTGTCATGAGTTCCTTGCTCAAGT
>NZ_JAKUFT010000009.1:0-99735 GCF_022663605.1 Bacillus cereus group sp. BfR-BA-01379 | reverse complement strand
CATCCAAGGACCAGAAGGAGCCGAAGGACCTACTGGTCCTCAAGGTGTGCAAGGGCTTCAAGGGCCAGAAGGAATCGAAGGGCCCACTGGACCTCAAGGTGTGCAAGGCATGCAAGGACTTAAAGGACCAGAAGGGCCGACTGGACCTCAAGGTGTGCAAGGTATTCAGGGGCCAGAAGGACCACCAGGGCCGACTGGCGATTGTGAGTGTCCACCGGGTCCTACTGGGCCGACTGGACCAACCGGACCTACTGGACCTGCATGTAATTTCCTTGTTTATGTTACAAACGCAGGTGTTATAGATGATCCAACAGATGATACAGTATCTGTAATCAACACCGGAACAAATACAGTTGTTGCTACAATTACTGTAGATAATGCACCGCTCGAAGTAACAGTCTCACCAAATGGTACTCGCGCTTATGTTACTAATATTTTTTCTAATACCGTTTCTGTTATTAATACTGCCACTAATATAGTTGTCGCTACCATCCCTGTTGGATCTAATCCAATCGGTGTAGCTGTTTCTCCAAATAACACAACTGTTTATGTTGGAAATCACGGTAATAATACAGTTTCTGTTATTAATGCTGGTACTAACACTGTCATTGATACCATTCCTGTTGGCAATGCTCCGCAAGGAATCACTGTTTCTCCAAATGGAGCCTTTGCATATGTTGCAAACGAATTAAGCAACACAATCTCTGTTATTAATACTGCTACTAATACAGTTAGCGCTACCATTCCTGTTGGCATTCGCCCTAGGATAATCGTATTTACACTAGATGGTACTCGCGCGTATGTCACAAATCAAAATAGCAATACGGTTTCTGTTATTGACACTGCTACTAATTCCGTAATTAATACAATTAACGTAGGGATTGAACCGGTTGGTATAGATATTACACCCGATGGCACTCGTATTTACGTTGTAAATAAAGTTAGTAATAATGTATCAGTAATAAGCGTGGCGACAAATACTGTAATTGATACAATTCCTGTTGCTTTATCGCCAGATCAAGTAACCATCATACCAAATGGCACTCGTGCCTATGTTACAAACCAAGCTAGTAATACTGTTTCTGTTATCAATACTGCTACTAATACGGTTATAGATACGGTTCCAGTAGGTGTTGCTCCAACTGGTATAGCAACCGGAACTATTTGTGAATAAAATAAAAAAACAGAGAGTCAAAAATATGTCTCTCTGTTTTTTGCGTTCCTTAAAAACTTCATATTCATAGTAGCCCCTCTTGTATGAAATGAAGTAACTGATTAACTTTACGAACTTGAAAAACAGTCAGAAATTATACATATCAAGCTCTAATCTTATTTTCTAACCTTCTAAAATTCCTTTACAAAATAAAAAAGCAGCTGTTAAGCTACTTTACATTCGTTTTATCCCCAAGAGAAATGATATATATATTCTCCCGTTACACTTTGGTTAATTCCAATAATTCTAGCAAACCTCATTAAGTCCGCACCCTGAAGAAAATACATTGCAAGCGTCACTGGTACTTGTGACCACATGAATTGATAAAACTCCTCGACTCTCTGGTTAGTTGAAACAATTAGATCATTTACAGGCCCTTGATTCCATACAGAAGTTCTAACTGAATTAAACGGAAGATCTTTCCCATTAACCACTATTCGCGCCATACTTTGAGTTATGTCCACAACAATTCCCTCCATCATTACAAAAATTAGACCTGTGTATTTACTCCTTTTGTTATAAATATTCTTTACTTTCATAAATGTCTAAGGCAAATCTCCATTTTTCGATTCTGTTCAAATGAATTTATTTATTACAGTAAAAACAAATGAAATTTTAATATTACTCTCCCTCAAATTTCGTATTATTTAGATATTCCATGCTCTTATTCGCTTTTAAAACCCGGTATGCAAAATTGCATATCTTATTATCTCGATATCACTTTATTAACTGCAATTTAATAAGAATCCATTTAAACCCCTTGATAAATAAGCTTTTGTAAATTAATTCCTTATTCAAAAATCCAATCAATTACCCTTAAACACTATATCCGAATATTTATATTGGAATTTCTTGTTGTATACACATCTATCTTTTTCATGTATTATGTACGAGAAGGGTAAGGTAAGAGTTACTCTTTGCCATTTTAGGAAAGGTCCTGTTGGAAACAACAGGACCTTTTTTCGTATTATTATCATTTAGTGGGTGTAGATCCATTGCAGTTACCTCCTCTTAGAAAGTATTCCATGATTACCAAACTCAATAGGAACCACAAAATCCATGGCACTCAAGCACCGTTACTGAATATATAAAATGAATTGGTATTTTCGTCATTTTTGCGGATCAGCTTTACAATAGCCATTGTGTATGAACATCGGTTTTTCTAGCATCTAGTACACCTCCTTAAAAATGCAGGATTTCCCTTTCCAATATCGAATTGGTAATGTTTAGAAAGGGGGTGTAACATGGCGGAAATTAAAGTGGGACTTACACAATTTTTAGACTTCACACTGAAAAGCAGTGCAGCTAAAACAAATTTTGTAAAGAATCTAAAATCTCAACCTGAATATCACCCGGTTTTTGATTACTGGAAACAATTACGAGAAACTATTATTAAATTTCATAAAAACGAACTACCTTTTGACTGTTTTGAAACATTAGTACAAACTGTTGACCAGAAGAAAAAGCAAAACTACATTGATGTTATAAAGCAGTACAAAAAATTTATTAAAAACAAAGAAGTCTCTTGGTTTGATCCAGGTAAATCACATTGGTTATCAGATAATTTAATCGTCCGCTCATCACCTGAACTCGGTTTGCTCATTAATGATGAGCCATATCTTATTAAACTGTTTTTCAAAGGAAAGAAAGAGCGAATTGATAAATATAACATCAACTCAACACTGACATTATTAAATGAATCAACATTTTCAAATAAATATAACGATGTGAATTATACGGTCCTTAACATCCAAAAGAACAGAATGTATACGAATAACTCTATTAATAATGATCATTTAATAGCTCTTGAATCAGAAGCCCACCAACTTTCTTATTTATGGAATAAGGTGTAAAGGGGTACAGGTATCTATTTTAATACCTTATTCATGCGTAATTTGGGCACAACTTTCACAAATCCAATTCGTTTTTTTAAGTGTCGCTCACCTTCTTGTTTCTCACAAACAATGTAAGGTGGGCGTTTTTTTAACACAGTTTCTTTACCCATTTCAACATCCTAATTCCCCCTTCTGAAAGAATAATATAATATTTTTTTACCAGATCTACATTCCCCCTGACTCCTTAACCACTAGATAATTCCTAAGTTGTTCTTACAATCCCTTTTGCGCTCCACATCATGTTTTTTCTTCCACTATATACAGTACAGCAATTCCCCCTCTTGTTAGTCACGTTTCTTTCACACACATTACTTTATTTGGTTGTGATTATTGCTGGGACTCAGCTAACTCCGCCCTAATCTCTTCTCTCACAACTTCACGAATAAGTTCTTATAACGATTCCTCTAAATTCATACATGCATCCCCTACATCTATTTTTGAATTTCCTGCTTGTTGTTTCATTCACTCATAAAATTTATGAGTAATGATCATCCACCGTTTCCCTTTCTTAAGTACTTGAAAGAGATTACTTGTTTTATCCGTCATTACATTACAGGCGCTTCATAAACATCTGAGGAAAAGAACGTTATAGCAATGGCTATCATGAATACAATTTGATCCACCCTACTTATACCTTATAATTCAGAAGTTTGACACAGCTCATGAAAAAGCTTATAAAGAAAAGTAAGGTTCCTAATATTCGTTTCTATGATCTAAAAGATTACAAGTAAACGTTTAGTAGGTATCACACTGGAAACTAATTGAGATATTGTACCAGGAATTTAAGAAACTACGGTGGATCAATTTGCAAACGAATTATTCAGAAAGAAAACTCTCGTTAGAAGTTTTCGTTTCACAGCAAATACACCAACTAATCAACCTAAAATATTAATAGTGAAAAAGGAGAAACAAATCATGAAAGAAATCAAATCAGAACAGGAATTCAAAGACATCATCGCAAGTGAGGAGCCAGTAGTTGTTAAGTTCTTTACTACATGGTGCCCAGATTGCGTACGTATGGACAATTTTATCGGAGATGTAATGGAAGAGTTCAATAAGTTTGAATGGTATTCTATTAATAAAGATGAGTTCCCAAGTATCGCTGAAGAGTATCAAGTAATGGGTATTCCAAGTTTACTTGTATATCAAAATGGCGAGAAGCTAGGTCACTTACATAGCGCTAACGCAAAAACTGAAGAGCAAGTTACTGAGTTTTTAGAAGCATACTAAAATAAAGACCCTCTGAAAAATATTTTCTAGAGGGTTTTTATTTTGCCCAATCACCTTTCAGCAGTGCAGTATACTGATTCATCATAATACATGTATCCTTTCACCTATCCCCTCGATTAAAATCGCGTTTACACCCTAACTTTGCACTTTACAACATATTTTTCCTTCACGAAACTTTGTTATCCCCTTCTTAAAAAGCTAAAAAACGTCAACAATGTTTGTATAGACCCACACGAGTTTCGTTTGGTACTCTATTTATAGAAAGAAATTCCTTGTAGAAAGGTGAGTGATTAAAATGGATACTCTTTCTCATAAAGAAGCTGATAAAGGTGCGATTGTCAGCATTATGGCCTACATATTTTTATCCTCTATGAAAATCATCATCAGTTATATTACCCTCTCTAGCGCATTACGTGCTGACGGTTTAAATAACTTAACGGATATCGGTGCTTCTTTAGCGATATTAATTGGTCTAAAAATCTCTCGTAAGCCTCGTGACCCAGATCATCCTTATGGGCATTCGCGCGCAGAACAAATTGCATCACTTGTTGCTTCTTTTATTATGGCAACGGTCGGATTAGAGGTTGTTATTAGTGCCATTCAATCTTTTTTCAATCCGAAACAAGCAGCGCCTAACGTACTTGCTGCATGGGTAGCCTTATTTTCTGCTGTCGTTATGTACTTTGTGTATTTGTATACGAAAAAGATTGCAGCGCGCACAAAAAGTAAATCATTAGAAGCCGCTGCGAAGGATAATTTATCAGATGCTCTCGTAAGTATCGGTACAGTAGTAGGTATTGTCGGTTCGCAGTTCCAAATGCCTATTTTAGATCCTATTGCCGCTTTACTTGTCGGCCTTATTATTTGTAAAACTGCATGGGAAATTTTCGTAGAAGCTTCTCATATGTTAACGGATGGAATCGATCCAGATAAGATGGAAGAGTACGCTGGTGCTATTGAACATATTGGCGGCGTGGAAAACATCGTAGACATACGCGCGCGTATGTACGGGAATCAAACGTACGTTGATATTACAATCGAGGTAGATGCTCGTATGGATGTTGGTGAAAGTCATTGTATTACTGACAACATCGAGGCTATGCTTCGGAAAAAGTTTGGCATTTACCATGCACACATTCATGTTGAACCAATGAAAAAAGAACCTATTATGACATAGGTTCTTTTTTCATGAACGTTTTATGAAATATAACACATAAAACGAGCCAGCTACCGCCAGCTGCCCATCCTGCTAATATGTCAGATGGATAGTGCACGCCAAGGTATATTCGGCTAACTGAAATAGATAATACAACAAAGCTCGCTATAAAAATAATCAACAATTTTTTATGCAATGTAATTCGTTCTTCAGTAATGGTGACGTATGCAATAAATCCTAAAAAAGCAGTAGCATTCATCGTATGACCGCTCGGAAAACTATATCCAGTTGCCGTAACAAGCTGCGTTACATCAGGTCTTGCTCGTTCGTACCATAGTTTAAGCATACTGTTTAAATAACGAGATCCATAATAATTAATTGTTAGAAGTAATGCACTAAGCAATTTTTTTCTAACGAGAAAATACATTACAAGAATAATGAGCAACGGAAAATATATTCTTTTGGAACCGATAAAAGACACCCACGTAAAATAGGCTGTCAAATAATCGTTTCGAAAACTTTGAATAAAATGCGCGACTATATTGTCAAATTTCTCAATACAAGCGGTATGATACGAAAGTGATAATACGACAAAACAAATGAGTAGCGTAAAACTTAACAAGTATAAATGTCGATATCGTTTCACATACATAACCTCACTATGCAAAAAAATGGAGCGGTTGTTTTAGTTTTCCTCTCCATTTCTTTTTTATGCATAGTTTATTAAAAAATATAATTGTTAATTTTTTCTTTCATTGCTGGAATATCTTCATTCGTTACTGTAAAGCGAATCACTTTCTCGTCAAGATCAAGCGCTTCTGCAAATAAACCTGCTAATCCGCGAGATTTTCTGTCTACTTCCATAATAATCTCTAGTCGATTGTAGGCGCTTGGCAAGATTAATAATTCTAGTTCATCTAATTTCCCATAATACTCTCCGGAAACCGGAACAAACTCAAATTCTTGCGCAAATGGAACTTGCTTACGTAATCGATACGGTAATTCTTCACATTCTATATGACGCGCTTTAAAACCTAATTGTTGTACACTCTCTAACACACTATTTAATAGTGCATTTGGCAACACTTGAATGTAATCACGATCACTTGGATCTATACTGCGTTTAATATCAAGTCCTGTATGCACCCAAACTGTTTTCATTCCAAGCGTAAGCGGCGTTTCCACTGGCATTACAAATGAAAATGGAATTTCTTTTTTTTCATTCGGCTCAACAGAAAAAGGTTCTGTTAAACGAACTCGCTCTAAATCATATGTTGCTGTTACTTTTTTATCATCCACTTCTCGTACATACGATGTTGATAACGTTAAGTAAATGCTTTCAATTTGTTGGCTAACTGAACCACCAGTTATATGAACCTTACCTAGTATCTCTTCTCCAACAATATACTCATCTTTTTCAAGAACTGTATCTACTTTTGCATTACCAATACCAACGCTTGCTAAAAACTTTTGAAACATGGATCCTCCATCCTTTCTAAAGCAAAAGCTACATCTTTTTTTAAATCTTGTACATTCTCATAGTACGGCGTTTTTATTTGTAACATTCGCATAAGCATTTCACGGTTATAATTTTCTAAAGTTAATTCGTCATACCATGGTTTTTCATGTTTTTCATTAGATTCATAGCCTGCATATAATAAAAATAATGAGAAATGACCAAGCGCATAAAAATCACTACGAAAGTGAACTTCTCGCATCAAAGCTTGTTCACCTTCATAAGTTGTAGCTCGTTCATCACCCTCACCCTTCAATTTAGCTAATCCAAAATCAATAATACTAATTTTATTTTCTTTCATTAATATATTTGGAATGCGTAAATCTCGGTGAATAATACCTTCACTATGAAACACCGATACAATTTCTAATATTTCATATAAAATTTTAAAAACTTCACGTTCTGTATATACATGCCCATCCAAGAAAATATAATCTTCGAAATTTTTACCAGGCATATACTCCATCACAAAAAAGCTTTTTTTCTCCCATACGAAATGATCATATAAACTAGGAATTGCATGATGATTTAATGTTTGTAAAATCATTTTCTCTTGTTCAAATGATTTTCTCCCAGACTCATATCTTTGTTTACTTTGCCTTAATTGTTTTAAGACTTTATATCTATTTATTTGTAAGTCATTAACGACATATGTAACCCCATAACTGCCCATTCCAATTACTGATTCAATTTTATAACGTTCTGCAACGATTGTATTTTTTCGCAGTGGTCTATCAAATAAAGCTAGTATACGACGCCATTTCATCAGCTACTTGAAAAGAAGCTACGGCTTTTACGCTTTCTTTTATAATGCTGATGCCCATAACCAGATGAACGTCGTTTATAATCGCTACTTGAATAAGAGCGACCTCTATGGCGATAATCACTACTAGAATACGAACGATATTTTTTCCTACCTAATAAAGAATCAATAATTTTTTTGAACATCCCTTCACCTCTTGAGTAAAATTTTCTTTTAATTATACCAACTATTACCGACTTTATTTGTGACAAGTTTGTAAAGAGTAAAAAACGACGAGTTAAGCCCGTCGTTACTTTCACTCATCCTCTTCATCAAACACTTCATCAATCATACATTTCTCTAATAAGTACTCGAATGTAATGTCTGCGAGATCTTCAATTTCTTCTCGTTTTGGGACGTATCCTCTTTCAATTAGTTGCTCATAAAAAAACTCCGCAATCTCTTCCGTATCAATTACGACTTCAATTTCCTTCATGAGCATCACTCCTTTATTTCTGTTTTATGAAAAAATCTCAAAAATATGTATATGAGATTAGAAAAATAGTTTTTCTTTTTTTATAGGTCATATCCTTTGGACGAGATGCATACGATGGTAGTACAAGCTATCAAAAAGGGGGATTTAATTATGGAATATCAATATGAGGTAGAACAAGAAGTAGGGCAAACAAAAGAAGAGTTCATGCATGAAGATCAATGGGCAGACTCTCTTATTAAATGGCTTTTTATTTTTTTAATAATTGTAGGCATACCTTATACTGCATATGTTGTTGTTCAATTCATTCTCTCTTTCTAGTTAACTATTTTTTCTCTGTCAATTTAACTAAATAATTATGAACAACATCCATAACAATTTTGTATTCTTCATCTTTAAATGTATCAAATAACAATTGATAATCGTTATAAATATCAAGTAATCCATCAATGATTTCTTGACGATTTGTCTTAACACTCACTTTTTTTGAGTTGTTAATTGACTTTAATTTTCCTAAATCTAATTTATTCATACCAGCTTTATCTTGTTTCATTTTCTTCAAAATTGCATTTGCCGTTTGAGCATTGGCAAGTAGCGTTAAATCTGATTCATCTGCTTCTAACCATTCACCATCAGTAATTCGTGACAATTCGTATATTGTATCTTCCCATGCGTCATTTTTATATCTCCATACTTCTGTACGAAAACCAACAATTCGAAACACATCTTTATCGTATCCTGTTACTTGCACGAGATCACCAAATGTGAAATTATAATTTAATTCAATCCACTCAGTTTCACCTTTTTTCATATCTTGCTCTGAAACGTGCTGCAACGTTTGCTCTACGTAAAAGCCATCGTGATTATTGACTTCATAAACGTAAACTCCATCTAACACCTTCATATTTGTGATTTTACCAACGGTTCCATATAGCGTAATCACGACTATGTCCCCTACGTTATATTTAGGTTGCTTTTTCCTTGCCATCTATATCTCTCCTTTTTTTGACGTCGTGATTTTGATAACAGTATATGCAACCTACATAAAAACGCTTATCACAGAAGCGTATATTCATAAATTTTTTCAATAAAAAATATCACCATATGAATTTTTTTTGCAACGTAAAAAAAGCTAGTAAATAGACTAGCTTTACATTATCTCTCTTGTATGTATAAATCCCAAGCTTCATCAAATATAGACATACTTTCTAGCATTCCACTTAATTCTAAGTATGAACTAATTTCATCGTAATCTTCAGATTGCTTCGGAAAGCTTAAATCATCGTACATTGCCTCTGCTAAATTCGAAATTTCATTACTAAATAGAGCGGCACGATGCTTCATCATATAGTGGTAAAATGTCTTTTTCAAAAATATTCCCTACCTTTCTAACTTGGATACATTATACAAGGCAAAAAAGAAAAAAACCAGCATAAAAGCTGGTTAAAAGTCGAAATAATTTCTTTTTAATAGACGTGGTCTTCCCATTAATTCTTCATATGTTAGTTGTTTTGGTAAATCTTTCGTATAAATTAGAAACAATTGATCTTCTATTTCTTTCACTGTTTGATCAGCTTGATAGTCCATACCACATGAGGAACAAGAAATGCATGGTGTCTCTTGGATTTCAATGGCTTTCGTACCATCTGGCAATTCCCAATATACAGTATTCAAGCTTTCTTTCGCTTCTGTACTGTCACACCACATACAATTCATACTGCATCACCCTCATTTTTTTTGTCGTTTTCTTCTAATTTAGCCATTTGCGATTGGTACTTTTTATCTTTCAGTTGATCGCGCTTATCACGTTTATCTTTTAGTGATGCATGAGTGTCATTATCTTCATAGTCTTTACGACGGTTCATACGCTGTAAGTCGTCTGGAACAAGGTTAAATTTCTTGTCACTCATAAGACCTGCGATACCAACATCTGAACGTTTTTCTTCGTAGTTTGGATAGATTTCTTTAAAGTACCCTTCTGCTCTTCCTGGGATATAGCTCTCTGGTTCTGGGTACGTTGTAATAACGCCTTCAAAGTTACGAAGTACAACTTTATCCGCACTTTGCGAAATTAAATAGTTTGGTTGAAGCGCAATTTTTCCGCCTCCTCCTGGTGCATCAACAACGAATGTTGGAACTGCATAACCAGACGTATGACCGCGTAAACCTTCAATAATTTCCAGACCTTTAGATACCGGTGCACGGAAATGACCAATACCTTCAGATAAATCACATTGATAAATGTAGTATGGGCGTACACGGATTTTTACTAAGTCATGCATAAGTTTTTTCATAATTGGAACGCTGTCGTTAATACCAGCTAAAATTACTGCTTGGTTTCCGATTGGAACACCAGCATTCGCTAGCATTTCACATGCTTTTTTCGACTCTTCTGTAATTTCAATAGAAGTATTGAAATGTGTATTTAACCATACTGGATGATATTTTTTAATAATGTTACATAAGTTTTCTGTAATACGCTGCGGGAATACTACCGGCGCTCTCGTTCCGATACGAATAATCTCGACATGCGGAATCTCTCGTAAATTTTTTAATACATATTCTAAAATTTTATCGTTAATAAGAAGACCGTCACCACCAGAAATTAATACATCTCGTACTTGTGGTGTATCACGAATGTAACCAATTGCATCATCTAATTGTTTCTTTGGCACACCCATTCCAATTTGTCCACTAAAACGACGGCGTGTACAGTAACGACAATACATAGAACATTGATTCGTTACTAAGAATAATACGCGGTCAGGATAACGATGTGTTAACCCTGGAACTGGTGAATCTTCATCTTCATGAAGCGGATCTTCTAAATCATATTTTGTTTTATATAACTCTTCCGAGATCGGTACAGATTGCATCCGAATCGGACAGCGTGGGTCATCAGGATTCATTAGCCAAGCATAGTACGGTGTAATATTTAACGGGATCGTTTTTGTTGAAATTTTAACGCCTTCTTCTTCGTCAGGTGTTAAATTAATCACTTTCTTTAAGTCATCCAAAGTTTTGATCGTATTCGTTAATTGCCAAACCCAGTCATTCCATTGTTCTTCAGTAACATCCTTCCACAACTCGATATCTTTCCAGTGACGATTTGGTTTGTATACATCATGTAACATTGCTATTCCCCCTTTTTATACGCTCATCCTTTATATAAGCAATAGTTATGCCAACTTTACATTATTGATAAGTAAATGTACGGAGAACGCTATTACATAAGCAAAAAAATATTTTTAAGCACTGTATGAAATCCATACATACTATCATATTCATTACTTTTTATATATGTAAACGCTCTTTTATTGGTGCAAACACACAAAAACCGCCAATTATTCGGCGGTTTTGTCGTACTTACTCAGTTTATATTGCAGCGTTTGGCGAGGGATACCTAACATTTTTGCAGCTTGCAGTATATTCCCTTCCGTTTCAATTAACGCTTGATCTATTAATTCTTTTTCCGTTTGATGAAGTGCTTCTCTAAGAGGCAATATGCTCTTCTTCTTCGGAAGACTCTCTTTCCGAAATGTACGCGGTAAACAATTAGCTGTTAATGTATTACCTTCTGCAATTATGACAGCATGTTCAATCGTATGTTTTAGCTCACGAACATTTCCAGGCCATTGGTAAGCTTCTAGTCTTCCTTTCGCTTCCTTATCCATTTGAAGTACACCTTTTTTATAACTTTTATTATATTCTTTCAAAAAATAAGACGCTAATAATGATACATCCTCAGTTCTTTCACGGAGCGGCGGAATATATAATGAAAAGACATTTAATCGATAATATAAATCAGTGCGAATTTTATTCTCTTTTAAACATATTTCTGGTGGCTGATTCATTGCGGTAATAACGCGAACGTCTACTTTTCTCGTCTTATTATCACCAATACGACGAATAACGCCATCTTCTAATACACGTAGCATTTTCGCTTGTAAATCGAGTGGCATTGAATTCAGTTCATCTAAAAACAATGTCCCTCCATCTACCAGTTCAAATAATCCCGCTCGTTCAATTGCCCCTGTATAGCTACCTTTCGTCGTTCCAAACAATAAACTTTCTAATAGCGACTCTGGCAAAGCTGCGCAGTTTTGTGCAATAAACGGCTTGTTCTTCCGTTTAGAAGCTTCATGAATCGCTTGTACAAATAACTCTTTCCCTGTTCCTGTTTCCCCATATATTAAAACATTTGCATCCGTTGGGGCTACTTTTTGTGCTAATTCTTTCGTCTGTTTAAACCGAGCATCATTCGTCACAATCGTCTCAAATGCAACATGCTTTTTAATTGCTTTTTTTCTAGATGACCGCTTTATTTTCGACTGCAAATCGACAATTGTATCCGTAAGTTTTTGAACTGTGGAATAATCCTTAGCAATTTCAACAGCCCCAGCAATATTTCCATCTATAAAAATAGGTAACGTCGTATTTACTGTACAAATGTCTTCTCCATTTAAATTTTGATAATGTTGCACTTGATGAACGATTGGCTTTTTTGTATCTAACACTTTCATCAACGTACTTGTTTCCCTAGATAAAGAAGGAAACGCTTCTAATAAATGTTTACCTAACACTTTTTCAATTTTTGACCCATCGTGTTTTGCAGCTACAGAATTATAAAAAATTGTAATACCATTTTCATCTACTGCGTGTATAGCCTCATCAATACTGCCCAAAATCGCTTCAATGACTTCTTGTGTTGAAACTGCTAGCAATGTCATCCCCCCTTTTGCCGAAAATTCAGCAATCACGTGCCGAATTTCCGGCATACCTATATGCGATTATAAGCATGACGATTCCGTTCTATTTTTATACCGTACTATTTAGACAAATCTTTCACCCATATATTCATATCTTCCAGCTTATCAAAAATGTAGCAATTGTTCGCCAGTCTTCCTGTATACGTATAACCTAACTGATGAAAGGCCGCATTCATTCCGAAAGAAAGTGATCGAGCAATTGTATAAGAGCAGAAAATCGATTTTTCTTGCAGTTCTTCTTCTAACTTAATTAGTAAACTTTTCATAAACCCATGCTTACGATATTCAGGTAACGTAGCACAATTCGTTAATTCTGCATTCGCTTCTTTTATATTCATTTCTGCAGATGCTGTACTAATTATTTTCCCCTCGAATTCATACACATAGTATATTGTATCGTCTTCTTTCATCGTTTGTTTTACATAACTTGCTTCGTTTAAAGGAGTCGGATAAACTTCAAATACTTTTCCAAAGACACCAGCTAATTCTTCCGCATCCTCTTCTGTCGCTTTTCTTAATAGAAATTTCTCTGGGACTATTTTTTCCTTTACTTCTTTTGCTTTAACACCGCTTAAAATGATATCTTCCTCAGCCCAATGAATACTATTTCGTCTTTCATCATTAATAAATTTCACGAAGAAGTATGCATCATGACCTTGAAAATAATGCGGTATTGTTGCTTCCAATAAAAAACCGAAAGAGAGCCATGTAGAAACATGCTCTCCCTTTCCTTTAATAATACATTTAGTGAAAGAATGCTTCTCTGCTAATTCGTCAATTGTTTGTATAATCCTCTCAATATTTCCTGTGTAGTGGTCTACTCGAATACGTTTATTAAAATAGTCTAAAACGCCTTCTACTGTATAGCCATTCGTCTGTTCTCTAAAAGATTCATAGTATTTCATTTTTTCACCTCACACCAATCTAGTAATGTACATGCAATAACTTTTGCGGCAGCTATCATTTTATCAACTTCTATATATTCGTTTGGATAGTGTGCTACTTTCGTCTCTCCTGGACCAAATACTATCGTTGGTACACCTGCGATTTGTGTAAATAAACCACCATCAGTCCCCCAAGGAGACGCTTCAATAATTGGTTTGTTCCCTTCGATTTCAACAAAGTTATGCTCGAGTGTCGTAATTAACTCATGATTTTCTTCTAGTTCACCAGGAACCCATCTCGCTCCAAACCATTCTACTTCTACAGGATTTTCAACAAACCAATTGTCCACATCATTTAATTCAGCGATCCAATTCTCGAACTCTTCTTTCGCTGCCTCTATAGTCTCATTCGGCGCAATACCACATCTTCCTTCTAAAATTAACGAATCCGGAACAGAACTTGGCCAGCTCCCGCCTTCAATTTTTCCAATATTAATTGGAATTGGAATCGGGATTCCTTTAAATAATGGATCTGTAATTCGATCATTTCTCTTCTCTTCCAATTTTCTCAAATGATCTACAACAAACATACTTTTTTCAATTGCACTTACTCCTTCATAACGCGTTCCACCGTGTGCGGCTTTACCTTTCACATGTAGACGAAACCACATGGACCCTTGTTGTTTCGGAAAAAACTTCATATTTGTCGGTTCTGGAATAATGACACCATCTGCTTTATATCCTCGTAATATAGTCGCTAATGTTCCTGCCCCGCCACTTTCTTCTTCTATTACACTTTGAAAATAAATATCTCCTTTTAATTCAATACCAGATTCAATAATGGCTTCCATCGCAAGCATTAGTGCGACATTTCCGCCTTTCATATCTGTTGTTCCTCGACCATATATACGATTCCCTATTTGCTCACCACTATAAGGATGATGATCCCACTGATTCACATCTCCCTCTGGTACGACATCAATATGTCCATTTAATATCATAGATTTTCCGTCGCCACTCCCTTTTAACGTTGCCACTATATTCGGGCTATCTGAAAAACTTGTACGCGGTGATACAAAATAAGGATGATCTTTCATTTTAGAAAAGGAAGGTTCCCAAATATCAAGATCTAAACCTAGCTCACGTAATTTTTCAATCACAATTGCCTGCGCACCACTTTCATCACCAGATACGCTTTTTTCTTGAATTAATCGTTTTAAAAATTTTACGCTTTCCTCTTCATGACTCTCGATATAATCACAAATTTTCTTTTTTAATTGCTCCATATATTACATCTCCCCTCATTCAATTACTAGTAAGTTAGAGCCAATTTTGAAATCAGCTTCTGTATGTTGTTTTATATCTTCCACTGTGTATGGGCTCATTAATTCTTGTAAAATGAGTCCATCCTGCGTCACTTCCATAACTGCCATATCCGTAATAATTAAATCTACACATTTCTTTGAAGTTAATGGTAATGTACATTCCGAAACTATTTTTGCATTTCCGTATTTATCAACATGATTCATCACAACAACGACCCGCTTCGCTTTTTGTGCCAAATCCATCGCTCCCCCAATACCTGGAACGCGTTTTCCTGGTACAATCCAGTTTGCTAAATCACCATTCTCACTTACTTGTAATGAACCAAGAATCGTTATGTCTAATAAACCTTTTCGAATCATCCCAAACGCTGTACAACTATCAAAATAACTCGCTCCTGTAATAAGAGAAGTCGGTAAACCTGCTGCATTACATAAATTTTCGTCTTCATTCCCTTTGCTTGGCGTAGGTCCCATACCTACAATTCCATTTTCAGCATGAAACATAACGTTTATATCGTCAGGAAGATGATTCGGTACAAGCGATGGTATGCCAATACCTAAATTTACAATCATGCCATTCTGTATTTCTTTCGCCGCACGCCTAGCAATCTTATCTCTCACTTCTACGCCCATACCCATTTCCAATTCACTCCTTCCGACGGTACGATATAATTTACAAATACTCCTGGGACAACAATTTCTTCTGGATCTAAACTTCCAAGTGGAACGATCTCCTCTGCTTCTACAATCGTTATATCCCCTGCCATTGCTACGTGAGGGTTCATGTTACGTGCGCTTTTATCAAACACAAGATTACCAAACGGATCCGCTTTTTTCGCATATACAATTGCAACCTCAGCAGTTAATGCTGTTTCAACTAAATATGTCTTACCATTCATTTCAACTGTACGTTTTCCCTCTTCTACAATCGTATCAACACCTACATCAACTAATACGCCTCCAAGTCCTACACCACCAGCGCGAATACGCTCTGCTAATGTTCCTTGAGGGGAAAACTCGATTTGTAACCTTCCTTCGTTTAGCTGTCTTCCTGCATTTGGATTTGAACCAATATGTGAAGTAACTAATGATTTTACTCTTTCATTCGTAACAAGTCGACCGATTCCTACATCAGGAAATCCCGTGTCATTTCCTATTAAATTTAAATTTGTAACTCCTTTTTCTAAAATCGCCTGTATTAAAGATGGAGGGGATCCAATCCCCCCAAATCCTCCAAACATTAATGTCATATCATCGTGGAACAAAGAAATTACTTCCTCTATCTCTTTTAATTTATCGAATGTATTCGTAATAGTTGTCATGCGATACTATGCCCTCCTTTTTGCATCATTTCTTCTACACTTTTTGCAAAAATTGAAAGTAATTCATCTAACTCGGAATATGTAGTTGTCATCGGCGGTGCTACAAGCAGTGCACTATCTTCCTTTCCTGCTTGCCCTGAAACAGCTTGGTATAAAAGAAGACCATTTTTAGCTGCAACCGAAATAAGTTCCGAAGCCTTTGTAAACGGTTGCAATTCTACTCCAATCAGCAAACCTTTTCCGCGCACATCAGCAATGATTGTCGATTGTTGCTGAACTTTTTGTAGTCCTTTTATTAAATACTCTCCCTTTTCTGCTGTTTTTTCAGGTAGGTTATGTTTTTCCATATATTCAATAACAGCTAGAGCTGTTGCTGCTGATAATGGATTTGCACTTAACGTATGCCCACTCATAACTGAACGTGATCCTCGTAATATTGGCTCCATAACACGGTCACTTACAATGGTCGCTGCCATCGGTGTATATCCAGCTCCTAAACCTTTACCAAGAGTCATAATATCCGGTTCTACACCCCAATGCTCCATTGCAAACCATGCACCAGTGCGACCAAGGCCAGTCATTACTTCATCGGCAATAAATAAAATATCGTAATGACTACAAATATCTTTAATAACTTTATAATATTCTTTCGGCGGAACGACTGCACCTCCAGCAGCTCCGATAATCGGTTCAGCGATAAAAGCTGCGATATGTTCTGCACCAATTCTTTCAATTGATCTTTCTAGTTCAGTCGCACAAGCAAGCTGACAAGTTGGATATACTTTTTGCACCGGACATCTAAAACAATATGGAGCTGGAATAGTTGGATAATCTTCTAGAATTGACACGAAACGTTGTCTGCGCAGTGGATGCCCAGACATTGATAAGGCTCCCATCGTAATACCGTGATAACTCATCCATCGTGACAAAATTTTATGTTTCCCTTGAATACCTCGCTCCTGAAAATGCTGGATTGCAATTTTCATAGCTGTTTCATTTGCTTCCGTACCACTATTCACAAAAAAGCTCCAGTTCAAATCTCCTACACTTAAATCGCTTAATTTCTTCGCTAATTTTTCAGCTGGTTCACTCGTAAACTGTGATCTATAAACGAAAGCAATCTCCTCTGCTTGCTTTTTGATAACGTCCGCAATCTCCTTTACGCCATGCCCAATACCTGCCGTAATTGCCCCTGACGAACCATCAAAATATTTATTTCCGTTTTGATCATACAAATACACACCTTTTCCATGTGAAATCATTGGATACGGCTGACCAACAAGTGGTTTAATTAAGTAATCGCGCATAGCGCTCCCCCATTTCTCCAATTTGTATATATATATGAAGAAAATTGACGTTTCTTTCATAAAAAAGAACCCTCTGCGAAAGCAGTGATTTTATCAAAAAACTATTATAAAATATACAAATGAGTGCTTAATATTAATTCAGAAAACAGAAAATTCAGAACTTAATTCGAAGACTAACCCTTATCTATACGCTCAACTACCCCTCTCTTATATAAGATTAACGCTTCACTAAATACTTTCCTAACATAATGCCAGCTTCCCTCAAATGCCGACATTGTGTAAACTTCGACGAAACTCCCTTTAAACTCCTTCCTATTCTCCTACTTTATATTGCATATTTTCAAACAAATCTCGACAATTATTCCCACTAAATGCATAGCAATTATTTTAAAGAAACCAAGATTTCACATACATCCCCATCCGTTTTATACAATAAAAAAAGAACCGATTAACCACATTAATCAGTTCGGCACGACGCTCTTTTATCAGTTAATACCTTCACTTGCTAACGTAAATAGTAACAATAGCATTACAAATTCAAAATTCATCCTACAGCCTAAAGCACAAAATCGTCCATAACTCCACTCACAATTTCTTACGGGATATCCCCATTCCAAGATTTCATTCCTTTCCTCAATTTCAAACTACCTTTCCTTTATAATTTATGTAGGACAATTATCACTTTGTATGTGTATTCGCCCATAATTAAAAAAATCCCTAGTTTTCTAAGGTTTTTAAGACATGTTTTCGATATGTCAATTGATACGCTATTAAGGTTTTTATTTCGAAATACACATTGCATCATCCAATAGGGGTGATAATATACCCTCTGGAAATTTATTACTCTCTTTCACCTAAACTACACTGATCCATAAAAAATTCTTATTATAAGTTTTCAATTTTTCTCCTTTAAAAAATAATTTTTCCGCATAACCTCTTTCTTACTTCGCATATAGTTTTAATGATGACAAAGGAGGAATGTTCATGTCCCAATCTGAAATCGAAAAATATGGACAAGAAGCTGCACGTTACGAACAGCTCGCTCGTTACTATCAATTTCATAACCCTAAAAAATATGTAGAGCTATATATGAAATATTATGATGCGCTTACGAAACTTGTACAGGCATATGAAAAAAGAGATTCACAAGAAGCTGCTTTACCGTCACACATAAGGTTTTTTCACTCAGCTTCCAATACACCTGCGGTTGACATTTTAGTAAACGGGCAAAAGGTAATTAAAAATATTTCATTTAAACAATTTAGTCCCTATTTAACATTAGTACAAGGTAAATACCGTATAGATATTGTTCCTGTCGGCAATGAAACTCCCATCTTTTCAGCTTTAGTACCAATAATGGGAAATCACTCTTATACTTTTGCTGCAATAAATAGTGACAATCATCTACAATTACAACCTATGCTTGATAATACACATTTACCAGCCGGTCAAGCAAAAATACGCTTTGTACATTTTTCTCCGGATACCCCTGTTGTAAATGTAACTTTAAAAGGTGGAGATCATTTATTTGAAAATGTACTCTTTAAACAAATTACAGATTTTTTAGAAGTTAGCCCTGGTACAGCAGATATTGAAGTTTCACTCGCAGATAATGCAAGCGTCTTGCTAACTATACCGAATTTCAAAGTCGAACCGAACATCATTTATACCATTTCAATTTTAGGTTATTCAACGAAAGATCCTAAATTAGAAGCCGTTATCCTTACAAATTAAAACAGTCTACACCATTCATTTGGTGTAGACTGTTTATTTTTGAAACACAATTTGAAATTCTGTCCAATCGTTATCTGAACGACACATGATAGACCCATTATGTTTTTCTACAATTTGTTTACATACAAATAACCCAATACCAGTTCCTAATTTTTTAGTAGTTACAAATGGTTCGAAAATCGTTTCTACATTTTCAGCTGGAATTATTGGTCCATTATTTTTTATTACAATTCGAATTGCTTGATCTTCTTCAAATACATCAACGATAATTTTTCGTTCTTCTTTTATCGATTCAAGAGCGTCAATTGAGTTCATTAATATATTTAAAAATACTTGTCTCACTTCACTCCGATAACCAACAAGCGGAATTGGATACGGCAAATTCTTTTCAATTGAAACATTTGCATTGACCAAACTCGGATATAAGAACTGTATAATATCTTGAAACAGATCATTAAGCCAAAATTCTTCTGATTCAGTCCACATTTCTTTTTTCGATACGAGTAAAAATTGTGAAATACGAAAATTTAATTGGTCTAATTCATGCGAAATAATATCTAAATACGATAAACTAGGATGATCTGCCTTTAATAATTTGACAAATCCCATAATGGAAGTAAGTGGATTACGAAATTCATGTACAAAACTAGCTGACATTTGGCCTAAAATCGTCAGCCTTTCTTTATGTGTCTCGTTAATATATTGCTGTTTTTCCTCTAAATTTCTTGATATAATTTCCGAGTATTTTAAAACAGTATAATAAATTAATTTATCAAAACAAGTATGTATTTGAGCCATAATTGGTTTCAATTCACGTGCGCTAACATCTAATTCACACATCGCTTCAAAAAGCTCATTTCTTCCCACATTTGCATTATAAACAAAATCTCCAATATTCGCATCTGCTCCTGCACGTTCAATAGCTATTTTCTCGCATAATGGCTGAAGATAATCTATATCTTTTTCTTCCATAGTAAGTTCGATAATTAACTCTAATAAATCCTCTCCATTTTGAACTGCTTCTAGTTTAAATGGATCTTTATCGGAAATTATCATTTTGTTTTTCCAGTTCTCAACGAATTGGTGCCTGTTGTTTTTCAAGTGCGAACAAAATACTTCTTTAATATCCTTATCGATTGGAAAAACCCCCATTCCCTCCATTTCCATACGACGAACACCCTTTATATTTTGAATATTAACACAAAAAATGCGATTCGTTAATAGATTATTGTCACATTTTGTTAATATGTGTTGATAAAATTTTTAATTTCCTTATTAATTGTTTAGATTGATTCATTCCATTTTCCTTCCTTTCATTCAAAGTTTTTTACATTTGATGAGACTTTTTTTGCATCCTGCTTCATTCTTTCGTACAATAGAAAATGAAAGGTGTGAAAAATATGGTAAATAAAAATGTGGAAGATTATCTCCAAGAAGGCATTTACGGCCAAAAGCAGAACAAACCAGAAGAACGTAATATGTATTTAACTACATTACGTGAGCGTGTAGAAATCGCTTTAACTATCGGTCAAGTAATGCAAAGTAATGTATATTCTGAAGTAGCTAGTAGCATGCGCTCTTCTCAATCATTACAAATATTCCTAAATGGTGGCATTGCTTACCCACATTTATCAAAATACATTAAATTAGCAAATGAAAAAAATATTCCTTTTACAATTGTTCAAAATAAAGGTATAGAAACACCAATCGGTTTAGTATTATCTCATAGCACTGCTGTTGATAAAGATCAAATTTATGTAGAGGATGCTATTTTCAAACAAGAAATGAAGTAAAAGGTACACTTGATTAAATGAAATCGTTCTGAAAAACGTAAAACAAACAATAAAAAACGAGTATGGAATCGTAAACATTTCCCGCTCGTTTTTTATTGTGATGTTTAAACTCGATCTACTTTATTTTTTAATACATACTAATTTCATTTCTGTCATTTCCTCTATTGCATATTTAATTCCTTCACGCCCCGTGCCGCTTTCTTTCACACCACCGTATGGCATATGATCTACCCTAAACGTTGGAATGTCATTAATCATGACACCACCAACTTCTAACTCATCAATTGCACGCATTGCTTTAAACAAATTATTTGTAAATACACCTGCTTGTAGACCGTAACGTGAATGATTTACTTGCTCTATCGCTTCATCAAATTCTTTAAATGTATTTACTGTCATAAGTGGACCAAATACTTCTTGGCACTGTACCGATACATACTCTGGAACATTTGTTAATACAGTTGGTTCAAAAATCCTTGCATCATGTTTCTTACCACCATATAAAACAGCTGCCCCTTCCTTAATAGCTTCTTGCACCCACATTTCAATTCGCTCTACATCTTTTTTCGAAATTAAAGCCGATACATCCGTTTCTTCATGCAATGGATCCCCAACAACAACTGTTTCCATTGCTTTCTTTAGCTTTGAAAGAAATTCATCTGTTCTCTTTTCATGTACAAAGACACGTTGTACTGAAATACAAACTTGTCCATTATTAACAAATGCTCCCCATTTTACACGTTCAATTAATTCATCTGTTAATTCTACATCTTCATCAATAATAACAGCAGCGTTTGATCCTAGTTCTAACGTAACTCGCTTTAACCCCGCCTTCGCCTTAATTCCAATTCCAACTTTCGGACTTCCCGTAAAAGTAATAGAAGCGACATCATCATTTGTAACTAGCGCCTCACCTACAGTTGAACCAGGACCAGAAATAATATTTAATGCTCCTTTTGGCAATCCTGCCTCTTCAAACAGTTCAACTAATGCGTAAGACGATAATGGCGTTTGATCGGCTGGTTTTAACACAACTGTATTTCCAGCAGCAATTGCAGGGCCGACTTTATGTGCCACTAAATTTAATGGGAAATTAAAGGGTGTAATAGCTCCTATAACCCCAATCGGTTTTCGTATTGTGTATGCAATACGTCCATCTGCACCAGGTGCTGCATCAAGTGGCAGTGTCTCGCCGTATATACGCTTCGCTTCTTCCGCCGCAAATTTGTATGTCTGAACGGTACGATCTACTTCTCCCCTTGCAGCACGAATTGGTTTTGCAGCCTCTTTTGCAATAATCTCTGCAAATTCTTCTCTTCTTTCATCCATTTTTTGTGCAACCTTCTCTAAAATAGTCGCACGATCATATGCTGATAATGTATTCATTTTTTTCATTGCATTTTTTGCAGCAGTAACAGCCTCTTGTACATCTTCTTCCGTTCCTTGTGCAATTTCCGCTAACGTTTCTTCAGAGTATGGTTCGTATAATGGTTTATACGTGTTTACAGACTTCCAATCTCCATTTATATATAAATGCTTTTTCATAATTCTTCTCCTTCCAAATATATGTATAAAACAATACTTCACCTAGTGAAAGGTCTGACTTATGCCATTGTATCATAGCCCTTATTCTGCCAAAAACATTATGCTCAAAAAAACTCTGCCATATAGCAGAGTCTACGAACTAATTTGTTCTTGAAATGGAATTTGTTTTTCATCTTCTAAGATAACAATTGATTCTACAGTTTTTGTAACTTCTAGTCTCTTTATATAGTGTCCATCTAATTCTTTCACACAAAACTTATAATTTTCAATTTCGATGAAATCCTCTTCAGCAATTTCTATATTTTTCGTTAAAATCCAGCCACCTATTGTATCAACACCATTATCATCAATCGTTAAACCTAATAACGTATTCACTTCACTAACAAGCACTTTCCCTTCTAGAATTGTTTTCGTTTCACTAACTTGTTGAATTTCTGGCTGTTCATCTGTATCAAACTCATCTTGAATATCTCCAACTATTTCTTCTAAAATGTCTTCAACTGTAACAAGTCCAGATGTACCACCATATTCATCTATCAATATAGCAATATGTGTTCTTTCTTTTTGCATTTTTAAAAATAAGTCGTGTATTGGGATAGAGTCGATAACTAAAATGATCGGCCTAATATATTGCTCTACTTTCTTATTACTTACTGCATTATGCTGCACAAAATCTGTGAAAATATCTTTAAAATTTACAAAGCCTATTACGTGATCTTTGTCGCCATCAACAACTGGATATCTTGTATATTTTTCCCGAGACATTTTTTGCAAAGCTTCTTCAGCAGGCATTTCTTTACTAATAATATGCATCTCAGTTCGGGGTACCATTATTTCTTTTGCGATACGATCATCAAATTCAAAGATTTTATTTACATATTTATATTCAGATTGATTAATTTCTCCATTTTTGTAACTTTCTGAAACTAACAACCGTAATTCTTCTTCTGAATGAACCTCATCGTGCCCTTTCGGTGGTTTCAGCCCTAACAATTTCGTAATAATTCGAGCTGATCCATTTAGGATCCAAATAAACGGAAACGCCATACGATAAAAGAAAATTAACGGTTTAGCAACAAATAAACTCACTTGTTCAGCTTTTTGAATCGCAAATGTTTTTGGGGCCAATTCCCCTATTACAACATGTAAAAATGTAATAAACAAAAACACTAAAATTACAGCAAAAATGTCTGCCAGTTGAGTAGAAATGTTCAAATTCACAAAAAGCGTGTCAAACATTTGCTTTAACGCAGGTTTACCAAACCACCCAATCCCCAGAGCTGTAACTGTAATTCCTAGCTGACAAGCAGATAAATATTCGTCTAAGTTTGTAATGACTGTTTTGACAGGTGTTGCGCGATTATTTCCTTCTGCAATTAAATAGTCAATTCGTGAACTTCGCACTTTAACAATTGCAAATTCTGCTGCAACGAAAAATGCCGTTAACGCAATTAAAACAATCACTATACTTATACTATATATGTCCAAATACTTCTCCTTACTTACATTGTAAGCAAGGAAGCCACCTCCTACTTAATTTTATTCAAGTGAAGTAAGCATTCTAATACTCTAACAAAATTCTACATTAGCAACCACCTTTTTATATATTATATGCATACATAAAAAAGATATTTATCATTATGATAATCTAATTCATTTCCCTTAGTCAAATGATTCTAAATCTTACGATAAAACATTTTTATATACACGATATATTCTTCACAGCTTCATTTCGTGAAAAAACACTTTCTTTGCCGATTCCACACTTCTTTTGTCACACTAGAAGGGAACTTACTTCATAGATCGAAATCATTCAACAGGATATATATAGGAGGGATTATATTGGAATATAAAACACCATTTATCGCAAAGAAATTAGGTGTTAGCCCTAAGGCGGTTGCTCGGATTGCACAACAATTAAACCTTACGATAGAAAAAAATAAAAATGGTCATTTTATTTTCACACAAGATGATTTAGATCAAATGTTAGAATACCATCTTTCACAAATAGAGCAGTCTCCAAAAACATCATCAAACGATGTTGTAGAATTAAAAACGCAAGTAAATACAATTGTTCAAAACATATCATCGCATGATTTTGAGCAATTAGCAGCTCAATTAAACACAATCACAAGAAGGCTAGATCGAATGGAAGAACAGATGCAAGATAAGGCAAATGATGTTGTTACATACCAACTTTTACAACATCGCCGTGAAATGGAGGAAATGTTAGAGCGAATTCAAAAGCTTGAAGCTGCCCTCAAGAAAGAAGAACCAATATATATAACTCCCGATACGAAACCAACATATGAACGTGAACAGAAACCGAAGCGCCGCAAAATGATTTTTAGTATATTTGGATTATAAATTTTAGACCCTTATTACAATAATAAGGGTCTTTTTTCATGAAGAATGATTTCATATTAAAATAGCATTCTCTTTATTATACATATTCATTTCGCTTTATTTGGTTAACATAATATTCTTACTGTATTCTGCGATTAATGCCTGTGCATGAGCATTCCCTTGAATTACATCTCGAAATTCTTTTAAAGAATACAAATGCGTAGCCCCTTTTCGGGCATGAATTCGCACTGGTACACCTTGTAAAGTATCATGAAACTGAAATGGCTTATCAATCGGTTCAATTGGGAAACCAAGTGTTACTAAATACATATACATTCTTTTTGTAACTGCTGCAATATACCATTCTGCTTTCGTTTCTAATGCATGCATAAATAAAATAGCTGTTAGTCTTTTGAAGTGTCCTCTCCCACGAGACGTTTTCGCAATACTTAACTTGCCTATTTCATATACATTTTTCAAATCTTTTACTAAATCATTTTTAGAAAACGGATAGAAAAACTCAGAATTTGATTGCTCTGGTACCGTATACTTAATACATTCTACTGTACCGATATGATGTTCATCTTCTATTAATAAAAATCGTGATGGATTTAAATTACGTTCTACAAACATTAAGTTTCTTTCTTCACAAAAATCTCCCCATAGTTGCTCGAACCAAAAATGTTCTTCCTTTGTTTGAACACGCTGGAACATATTTACCCGCCTTTCCCATCGCCGCTCTGTTTTTGATAACGCTTTCACTATCTATCATATAAGAACAAATCTTCGTATGCAACTAAAAATATTTATGACTTATTATATTCTGCAAAATGAATTAAATTCCATCTTAATCGTCTTTTATCCCTCATGTACCTTTCTTCTAACAACATATTTATATTACTTACAAATTCAAATCGTATAAAGCTGTCTTCCATACTGCATATAATTCTTCTTAATCTAAAAAAATCCTTTATAAAAAAGGATTTCTTTTACTCCTTCATGCTTTTTAACCACTTCTCAAAAATTTGTACCATCCCATGTTTTCCGGCTAATTTCTCTTCCCCTTGTTTCGTTTTATATGGATATAATTGCAAAAACACACCACATCCGGACTCAATTTTTTTACTATGCATATGGCTTCCTGGATATACACAAATAACTTCATAAATGGCCCTTCGATAATATACTCTCTTTCCATCCTGTTCTTCTACATATTTGATAGACCAATACTTATACATTTGCTCAGTTGCTTTCGTATTTCCAACATGCTGAAAAATATTGTACATTGGGCTATACTTCACTTCAATAATAATAGAAGATTGATATACATATTTCTCTTCTTCCTTTACATAACAGTCTAAGCGAATATCTGGCTTCTTCGTGTCTTCTCCATTATAAAAATTACTCCCTTTACTTAATGCAATAAGAGGATGTGTTTCAATTAAATCATTGAATGCGACATGTACTCTCATATCATCTCGGTGTAAAACTACTGTCGTTCCATCCTGTAATCCATCTACATAAAAATGTTCTTGTATTTGTTCACGGATGGAATTCCTAGCCTCAAAACCAATTTGCTCTAACATGGAAATAACGATAAAAAAAGCGTAATATTCATACACTAAAAATGTTGGTTTATAAACAAATAATAAAGATGGAGATTGATCTGTATATTGTGGAAGTAAATCTAAATATTGTAGTAGTTGTTGATGTGGTATCGGTAAATTATGTGAGTTCATGTTACCCGTTTCGGAAACTTCCCTCCAAAATGGAGAATGCATTAAAGTTTGAAAGTATTGTACACTTTCATGTACAAAATGTGCTAATATTTTATATTCTTGTATCTTCATAGAACTTTTTCGCAAATCCGCCTCTTTTAGTAAATGTAAATTTTTATATTTTTGTTTCTCTCTATCGGTTACTGATCCATTACGCTCAATTGTTTGTATAATCGTTTTTACAGCTTGAAATTCTTCTGATTTCTTCTTTTTTGCTCTTTCTAATATTTCAATTGTTTGACGTAAAAAACTTTCAGCCTCAAGTAAATAGAGATTAAATTGCATCGCTTTAAATTTAAGAAAAGCATTTTCCTTACTATTTTTTTGTTCTATAAACTTACGATTATATTTTTTTGCATACGGTTTTCTTTCCGCCACTATGACTCCTTTTCTCGTTGTTTTCCGCTCCTTTTCTTCCCATTTATATTCATGTATAAAACTTGAACTCAATTCTATTTTCTTAAAAATTTGCTTTATCTTTTTCATTTTTTGCGGCAACTTTCTAAGTAAAACTAAATAAGAAGAATCTTCAATATCACTGAGTGCAGAGAAAGTCTTTTTATAATAACCTCTATCTAAAATCAACTCATTTAAAATTGACTTTACATAGTTTTGAATCATTTCAAATTGATCATCAAAAAAATTTTTTGGAACGACTTGAAAAGCGCCATAATACGTTTTATCTTCTATATTCACTTCAAAATGATATAAGCCACAACGCCATGGATAAAAGAATTCCGTTTTTCCATGTTCATATATTAATACCTTTTGTTTTTTTTCATTTATTTCATATTTTGACTCTTTTATATTTTTCTGTCCCTCATATACTTTATTCCATATAAAAGTAATATTCATCGGACTTTCATAATGGTAATGCAATCTAATTGGCTTTAATTCTTGCACCTTATAAATACATTGAACTAATGCTGTAGTAGATGTACAAAGACGATTTAATAAAATATATTCCCCTTTTGCCTCAGATCCAATGATTAACTTTAATACAAAAGGGAGCGTTTCTTTCGTATCAACGATTTCTGTTTCATAGCGCCCTTCATTTTGCATAGCCATACAACTCCAGTTCTCTCCGCTTTTCTCTTATATATGCTAAAGAGTGTTCAAATGTAGATACCCTGTTTGCAAGTTGCGATTGTAAAAGAGGTACTAATGTCGCCCCCCTTTTTGCTTCTTCAGAAAGCAAAGACCCAACCATCATTTCAGTTCCTCTTATTTTCGTCAGTACACGCTGCTTGATTTGTAGATCAAATCCTTCTTCTCTACTGATCATATAGGAATGATTATTTTGAAACGGTATATTTTGCAAATAAGTTGCGATTGCGTTTGCACATCGAAATGAAATTCCCTTTGACGTATCGTGTGATGACAATACAACATGTAACTTATCTAATAGCTCTAACTCTTCTTCAGAAAACACCTCGATCATCGCTTTATTCCTGACCCAACTTATACGAAATTCTCCTGCAGTTACTTTCAGAGGTGGTTGTAACACAATTTTCTCTTGTTCCATATACATCTCACAAAACGGAATCTTTTGTAACGTTATTAAATTCGTCCGATCTAATAATCGATCTGAGAGTTCTTTCGTTGTTTCATCAAAATTTACTGTGCCTACAAATATAATATTTTCACCAATTTCAATTGTTGGTGGAATTGGATTTTCTTTTTCTTGTACACCTTCATACAAATTTAAAATACGGTTTTGCTTTTCAAGTTGAAGAACAGATAGAAATGGAGTAAACCAATGCTCAATATGTGACATATTCATTTCATCAAAAACGATTATATATAGCTGATTTTGATTTTCTTTCGCCTTCATTAACGCCCTAACTAATTTTGTTTCACTTTCAATAAAAGTACCATTTGGATGAAGGTAACCAAGTACATCATGTGGTTCTTGATACGATGGTGAAATCGGAATCCACACCAATTCTTCCCCATGCTGTAATCCAAGTGCTTCTGCATAAGCTTGCACAAAACGGGATTTTCCGGCGCCTGGTATACCACCTAGAATCGTCAACATATTTGTTTTCGCACTTATATGAAAGTTATATATGTCCGTTTCATCCAAATAGAGCCCTTTATTACGCACGAAATTTTTTACATACTGTAAAAAGACGGATTCACGCTCATCCCATTCCCATTCATCCTTGTGCACTTTTATTTCCTCTACTTCTACACGCTTACCTTCTTCAGTCATTCGTTTTTTTAATTGCTCATACATGTGATTACTTACAAAATACAATTGATCTTCTACCGATATTTCTACATGCTTACCCCAGTCATTAAAGTCTATATACTTACATTCCCTCTGCTGTTCAAAATAGGCAATTGAACTAATTGATGAGGACTTTAAAGATATATTTCCATATAACCTTCCATCGTGCCACAATAATTCAGGAGGCTCAAAGTCTTTCGGATATTTGGGCATTAAAAATGACAAATAGCCATTTCCAAGTTTTCTTTCTAAAGACTCTCCTTTTTTGTATTCGGAAACTTTAGGTACTGGAATCATTTTATAGCCATTAGCCATTTCTCGCGGTTCTTCTGCACAAATTAACTCCACATATATATGTCCTCTCTCGTAATAGAGACGAAACATAACCAGTTGCTTTTCTAATTTTCTTTTCTTTAATTCCGAAAAGACTTTTTCATTCTTTTTATTGCTACATAAACCTTCAAATACGTATGGTTCATTTTTTAATTGCTCTTGTAACGTGAATGGTATTGGCGATAGGCATTGTACAAAGAAGTTCTCTCCATTCTTCTCTCTCTCTGCTTTTGTAAACTTTCCGATAAACCTCATATAGTACATTCTTTTTATAAAACTTGGCTGAAGAGCTTTATGTAATTTCACCTTCGTCACCTTCTTTTTTTCATACTATTCTTAGTGTATGAGAGAAACGAAAAACTAGAAACAAAAAACCTGACGTTATCCGCCAGGTTCAAAATGAAAACGTATATTAATGAGATGGAAATGCTTTTTTCTCTTGTAAAATGGCATTATGTGCAATTTTCATTTTAGCAAGTACATATCGTAATCGATCTTCAGCGTTTTCATCTGTATTTTGCTGTAATTCCGCCAAATTCTCTACAGCACTTGCTAAATTTTCAATCACTCCTCGTAGTTCAGGATGATGATTAAAAAAGGATTCTTGCACTAATACTTTCCTTACTTCACTCGCTAAATCAACAATTCTGGTTAACTGTTCTTTTTCTTCCATTTTCATCCCTCCTGAATATCTTATGTATTAAATATTCTCTAGACAAAGAAAAAAGCCCTTTATTTAAAAGGACTTTTACATTTTTATATTTCCAGTCAATAACATATAGATTGATGTGATAGCTGCAATAACAATTGCCCACATTACATATCTCTCAATACCTCTAAAACAACGATTTCCTTTTTCTTTTCTTGCATACACGTAAACAATAATCCCGATTCCATATACGATTGAAACAAGTAATAAATTTTTCAAACCTGCTGCATATAGAAGCCATACAGAATAAATAGAAGCAATTAAAGCTAACGAGCCGTTTTTTACTTTTGCATCTTTTAGTTCGTTTGTAATAACTAATTTGAATTGGAATAACGCTGATAATAAATATGGTACTAAAATTGATGTTGACGCTATGAAATACATAATTTGATAAGTCGATTCTGAAAACAGAACGATTATAAATATAATTTGGGCAACGCCATTTGAGATCCATAATGCCATATGTGGCGTTTGTTTTTTATTTGTTTTCGTAAAGACTTTTGGAAACACGCCATCTTTTCCTGCTACGTGGGAAATTTCAGAAACAAGTAAAAACCAGCCTATTAATGTACCTACAAGTGAAGCAACTAATCCGATGTTAATCGCAACTGCGCCCCATGTCCCAACAACATGCTCTAATACATGTCCCATTGACGGAGTTTCTAACACGGAAAGCTCTCCTCTTGACATCGCTCCCATTGACAAGACAGAAATTAAAATATAAATAGACATTACTAAAATAAGTCCAAGTACTGTCGCTTTACCAACATCTCGGCTATTTTTCGCTCTACCAGATAATACAACCGCTCCTTCAACCCCAATGAAAACCCAAAGAGTTACAAGCATTGTATTTTTCACTTGGCCTAGTATAGAGGAAACTGAGATCGTTCCTTCTCCCCAAAAATCATGTGTAAATGTATCCCAGCGAAACGCTGTTACCATTACAACAATAAATAATACGATTGGAACTAATTTCCCTATCGTTGCAATAACATTCATAATAGATGCTTCACGAATTCCAAATAAAATTAGAAAATGAAGTGTCCATAATAAAAGTGATGCTCCTACGATAGACGCAACATTATTTCCACCTTTAAAAATGGGGAAAAAATAACCTAATGTACTAAACAGTAACATGATTGTTGCAACGTTTCCTAAAATTCCTGCTAACCAGTATCCCCAAGCACTGTTAAATCCAATATATTCACCGAAACCAGCACGTGCATAACTATAAATTCCGCCCTCAAGCTCTGGTTTTTGTCTTGCTAACGTTTGATATACGAGCGCGAGTGGAATCATTCCCATCGCTGTAATACACCAGCCAATTATTATAGAGCCGCTATTTGCTCCTACTGCTAAATCATGCGGTAAACTAAAAACACCGCCACCAACCATTGTTCCGACTACTAATGCAATTAATGGAAAAAATCCTAACTTCTTTTCTATTTGTACCACCCCATCTGTCATTCTAGGTGTTATGTTCGTTCAACTATTAAAGTCACCTTTTTCTCTAATAGACGTTTCTCTTATATTTTTTCAGGAAAACATTACTTATTCTAAAAGAAAATGAAGAAAAATGGAATACTTTTTTGAAAAAATGTATAAGTATGCACAAAAAACCGTTCATTTTGTAATGAACGGTCATTTCATACATATAAATTTGTATATTTCTTGTAAAATTAACGAAGTAAATTCTCTTTTTGTAAAAATTGTTTTGCTACTTCTTCACTACTTTTTCCATTCACATTTACTTCATAATTCATTTTTCGCATTTCTTCATCTGTAATCTTCCCAGATAATTTATTTAATACTTTTTCAAGTTCAGGATATTTCTGTAACGTCTCTTTTCTTAATAATGGTGCACCTTGGTATGGTGGGAATAATCCTTTATCATCTTTTAGCACTTTCAGTCCGTATTGCTCAAGTTCACTATCAGTTGAATATGCATCGATTACATTAACATCCCCTGATTGAATTGCACTATAACGTAGTTTCGGTTCCATCGTTTTCACATTTGCAAACTTATAGTTATATAATTTTTGCATTCCTTTATAACCATCTTCACGATCAGCAAATTCTAATGTGAATCCTACTTTCGCATCCTGTGCCATTTTTCCTAAATCAGAAATTGTATTTATATTATTTTGATCTGCTATTTTTTTCGGCATGGCTAGTGCATACGTATTGTTATACTCCATCGGCTTCAACATCACCATATCATATTTCTTTTCCATTCCAGTGCGTGCCTGCTCATATACTTCATCCCGATTTGTGCTTTTTGGCTCTTCTTTCACGAAAGTAGATAAAGCTGTTCCCGAAAATTCAGGGTATATATCTACTTCACCTGATTTCAATGCTTCAAATACAAATGCTGTTTTTCCAAGACCTGGTTTTAATTCTACATGTAAATCGGTATCTTGTTTGATAAGTTGCTTATACATTTGAATTAAAATTTCAGGTTCTGATCCAAGTTTGCCAGCAATAACAATATCTTTCTTTTCTGTATTCCAAAGAAATGGAGAAGCCATCATGATACAAACAATACATATCGTCAATATAACACGCTTAGAAGAGCGTTTTGGGCTCTCAAGTACTCGAAGTACTACATCAAAGAATAAGGCGAGTAACGCGGCTGGTACGGCCCCTAAAATGATAAGCGCATGATCATTTCGATCAATACCAAGTAATATAAGTTTTCCGAGCCCACCAGCACCAATAAGAGCTGCTAATGTAGCCGTTCCAACAATTAATACCATCGCGGTACGAATACCGGCCATTATAATTGGTAATGCAAGAGGAAGCTCTACCTTCCACAGTCTTTTCCAGCTATTCATTCCCATAGCTCTCGCTGCTTCGATTAAAGACTCATCTAACTCCCTTATTCCTGTATATGTATTTCGTAAAATAGGTAATAGTGCATACACAACTAATGCAATAATGGCTGGAAGTTTTCCAATTCCTACTAACGGAATTAAAAGTCCGAGTAATGCCAGTGATGGGACCGTCTGCATAACTGCAGAAGTTCCTATAATAAACTCAGCCATTCGTTCTTTTCTCGTTAATAAAATGCCAAGCGGTACTGCAATAATTACTGCAAAAAATAATGAAATAAGCGATATTTGTAAATGCTCACTTAATGCAGTTAGTAATTCTATTTTTCGTTCTTGGAACGTTTGTATAAAATCAGTCACTGTTTAGCCTCTTTCCTTCATTTGTTCAACTATGTAATTGACAATATGACGACTTGTTAAAGCTCCAACATATTGACCATTTTCTTCAACTGGCACTGATTCTTCAGTCTGTAAGCGAATAAGTGCTTCTTGTAAAGGAGAATGCAATGATAAAGCAATCCCTTCAACTCGTGTGCGATCGTCTAGCGGCATTACATCTCCTATATTCATGCCCTCATACCAAGGTCGTCCACGATTTCCAATGAACTCCTCTACAAATTCATTTTTCGGATTATGTACAATTCCTTCTGGTGTATCTAATTGAACAACTTTTCCTTCTTTCATAATGCAAATACGATCGCCAAGCGATAACGCTTCTTGCATATCATGCGTTACAAATACAATTGTTTTTTGAATCTTTTTTTGCAATTGTACAATATCCTTCTGAAGCTGCTCCCTACTTAGTGGATCTAACGCACTAAATGGTTCGTCCATAAGAACGATTTTCGGATTTGCGGCTAATGCCCGTACAACACCAACGCGCTGCTTTTGACCTCCTGACAATTCATCAGGCATACGATCGCGATATACGTCTGGATCTAGCCCGACCATCTGTAGCAATTCATCGACACGGGCTTTTGTATTTTCTTTGCTCCATTTTCTCATTTCAGGAACAACTGCAATATTTTCTGCAATTGTCATATGCGGGAACAAAGCGATTTGCTGCAACACGTATCCTATATTCCAACGTAATTCGTTTATATTATATTGTTGAATATCTTTTCCATCGATTAAAATCGATCCTTCAGTCGTTTCAATTAAACGATTAATCATTTTCATTGTCGTTGTTTTCCCGCAGCCACTCGGACCAATAAGGACAAAAAACTCTCCCTTTTTAATTTCTAAATGCAATGAATCCACTGCTTTCGTGCCATCTTCATACGCTTTTGACACATGATTAAATTGAATCACAAATACAACTCCTTTATCGTTGTTTCCTTTATTTTGATGGAAGATGGAATTCATTTCAAATGATACGCATTATTCTACAAAAAAAGAGCCCCTATTTGAGCTCTAACGGTCGAACAATATTGTTTTCATTATTGCAGCATATTCACGTACATACATTTTCCTCTTAGAACGCATTGGTGTTTCAGCAGCTAGTGCCTCCATCTTCATGCCTAAACGCTTTGCAATTATTTTCGTTCTATATAAATGATACGTATTACTTACAACTACCGCATGTTTCACATCATATAAATCCATACTAAACTTTACATTCTCATACGTATTTGTAGATTGATCTTCTATTAAAATACGACCATCCTCTATACCATGTACCATTAAATAGTTTCTCATACTATGAGCTTCCGGTATATCTTCATCTTCCCCTTGACCTCCTGAAACAATTACTTTCGCTTCAGGATGGGAATATAAATATTCCAACGCTACATCCAAACGGTTTTGAAGAGATAAAGACGGTCTATCTCCAAATAACTTTGCGCCTAATATAAGAACGTACGGAGAGTGATTACTCAATTTTTCACGGGCAACATTTTTCATTCGAAACGTCATATAAAGAATGTATAGTGGTGGTAATAATAAGATTATAAGCAAGATCCATTTGTTCATAAATTAGTTTACACTCCCTTTCTTTTTATTATATAGAAAAAGATAGGAAGGCAGAAGTATTTTTTAAACGAGTGATTTATTCGGAACATCCGCTCCGAATTTACGTTGTGATATCACATAATAAAGAGCAATTCCTAATGATAGAATCAATATACAGCTAAGTACGTAAAACGGGAGCATTACCCCAGCTTTAGATACACCAGCTGTAAACAGCATTAATAATACTATTCGTATTCCTGTACCAATTAAGCGAAATAAGCTGTCCACACGTCCCATTACTTCGTTTGGGATTTCCTCCATCATCAATACATTTCTCGCCACTCTTGTTCCAGCGTTTCCAATCGCATGAAAAATCGCTAGTCCATATAATAGCATTACGGAAGGTTCAATAATCATTGCGGTAATTGAAATTACATATATGAGCATCGTCATGACAATTGAAACTTCTATCTTTATATATTTCATCATAATTGGAATACCTATTCCAGCAAGAACCGCTCCGACACCGTACATCATACCTTCTATTGCGTATACTGAGGCACTGGCTTTTAATATATCTGAAATGTATACCGGGATTAAATAATTTGTCATCATCACACCAATAAAAGGCATATAAGTCGCAAGTAAAAACCAAAAGAACTTCGGACGCTTTTGCATGAAGTGAATCCCTTCGAACAATTGCTTCTTAAATGTTACTTTCTTTTTTACTTCCTTTTTCTTTACGTACGGTATACATAAGAAAAGGATGAAAGCTCCTGCAAAAGTTAACATATCTACTAACAAAATCCATTTTAAAGAGATAATTTCAATAAGGAAGCTAGCAGCCGCTCCGGATATAACTTGTGTTAACTGTCCTTGTATTTCCATTGTTCCACTTAAATTTTTATAATGTTCTGCTTGAAATATCTCTTGGTTGAACGCAAATATTGTAGGATAAAATAATAAATAGTAAAATGACCCTGCTATATATATAAGAATATAGTGAATTGAATGATAAGGTTGCCCAGTAAATCCCCATATAGCCATCATTCCTATAACGACTATCCCGATACCTTCATTACATAATAATAATGATTTTCTTGAAAAACGATCAATACTTTGCCCAATAAACGGTGTTAATAAAAACATAATCAGAGTTGCGATGATGGAAACATAACCAAACGTTGTATCTCCACCACTTTCTTTAATTAACAACCACGGAATCGTTATCATAACAATCCCAGAACCAATAGCTGATAAACTATTGGCCCCTAGAATGAAATACAAGCGTGAATCTTTATACAGAGATGGCATATCACTCAACTCCTAGTTGTTTTTTCACCTCTTTATATACGCTCATATATGCTTTTAATTCTTTAACTAAATCATGAATTAATGGTTTTGCATCTTCTCCCAGTTCACCGTCTTGTACATGAAGTCCATCAAGTACAACTTGTTTTGGGATGGCATTTGCGTATACCCCTCTAGCAACAGTGCGCATATTGTTTAATGCGTTAATTCCACCTTTACCGCCTCCTGCAACTGCAAGTAATGCGACAGGTTTATGAACAAATTCACTACTACTTAAGTAATCTAACGAATTTTTCAACGCACCACTCATTGCATTATGATATTCAGGTGTACATAGTACTACACCGTCTGCAGTTTTCACTAACGCCTTTAATTTTTTTACCGCTTCTAGTTCACGTTGTGATTCTTCCCCGTTATATAAAGGCAGTTCCTCTACTGATAAATCGTATAACTCCCCTTCAAATTGATCAGCAATATATTTCGCCACCACACGCGTTCTACCGAATTTTCTTGGTGTGCCATTAATAACAACTAGTTTCATAATTATTTCTCCCCTTTGTTTTCCAGTTATACTTATATATTATCAGAAATTTCTATACAAAACACAATATAAAGAGGGAACTAGCTTGATAAAATAGTATGATTGACGTAAAAAAGAACTCATACGAAAGTATGAGTTCTTCACAATTACTTTTCCTCCTCTATATGACACAGTATGCCTATGTTTCCTTTCGCTTCAAAATGGTTATACGCTTTTTCTGCTAATTTAATACGCTCTTCTGGTAAAGCTACATATTTCATAATATTTTCTATTATTTTCTCGTACGGAGTAAACACAATTCCTGGCCACTCTATCTCATCCTCTGGATTACTATTTTCCGAAATAATAAATTTCTTATTTGCTACTGCATAAGAAACTCGAGGTGTTTCAAGAATGCCTGATAAGTAAAAATGAATATTTAATATAATTTTAGACCTAGCAATCAACTCATTTCTAACAATTCCCCACGCATTATTTTTAAAAACGATATTTAAATGCGGGGCAACTGCTTTTAATTGATCTAAAATAGCTTGCCGCCTTGAATTAAGAGCACCTATAAATAGAATATCAATGTCTTCAGCTATCTCATCTTCAAATGCATCTTTTTTTATTTCTAAAGTTGGGGCATAGTACATTTCCACATGTTTTATTTCTTTTCCTACTCCTTTTTGTTTTAACCATGCTATATTTTGTTTACTATAATCCCAAATTTCCCTATCTTTTAATAACATTAAATAAAGTGGGTGCGCATAAGGGCTTCCTTCATATAGCTGTTCTAAATTATAAATAATCGCATTTTTTGGAAGTAGATTCGGGTTATGTGCATATGTATGTGCTCCAAAAACAATTGTATTTTTCACATTTTCTAGTATTGTTTCTGAAATAATTGCTGTATTTCCCTCCTGCTCCAATCGCCATTTCAAAGCTCGCGCGACATCTATAAAACTACCATACGTCTTTGGGCATATAAAAAGACAATAATCATATTCTTTATTCAAATAAGCTTCCATTAACCTTAAATTATTTTTATATAAATCCACATCCGGATATTTAAGTAAAAGTTCATTTGCATGTTTTTTTGCTACTTTATATAATCCAGCATAATAAGCAGCAATACACCTTCTTAATTCAATTCTTTGCCGATGCTCATCTGCTACGTCCATGTCCAAAAGAAGATTTGCGATACAATACGCTTGTAAATGATCACGATCATAATAATAATCTAGTAGTGGCATCAATTCTTCATACGTATTTCCATGCACAGATTCCCCTAGTTCTAGCGCCCATCGTATTAATTCCATTATTACTCCACTACTCCTTTAACCGAAATTGTATTTAATAAAATTTCGCATTACTTTCTACCATATTTGCTATATGAAACGGTAGCTCTTCTTTTTTCGATTCCAAATATTGTTGTGATACTGCACCCAAATGTTTTTTATGCGGTATATAAAAAGCACTTATAGAAATCTCATAGTCAAATAAGTAATCATACACATGATAATCTACAAATAGAAGATCATCTTTCGGGAAAGGAACTTCCTTCCCTTGCAACGCATACATCAAAGCAATATTATTTTGAGATTTTAATCGATACATTCTTGCAAGCTGGTATAATGGTTCAGCCCGAGTTGGTCTATATTCCCACGCTTTTTGAAAATAAAGAATTGCTAATGCTGTATATTGTTCTTCTTGCTTCTTCATAGTTTCTTTTTCATCCGCTTCTGTTACTTCATGTTGCTTATTTGCCGAACGGTTTGCTAATTGTTCATAACAAAATCCTATTCGCAATAACGAATAGAACACCTCTTCAACCCATCCCCCTGCTTCCACTCGTTTTTTATACCATTTAATCGAATCTTCAAATTGACTTAAATGAAAATAAGTTTGGGCTAAATAAAATAAATATCTTATATGCAAATCTGGCGTTGTTTCTGGATCATTTAATCCTTGTAACAACAACCTCTCGTCTCTCTCAAATTTATCAGCTTTACTACCACCATCCCCAGGATCATTAACGACAAGCGTCTCTAACCTAGCTACCCTCGTATTGTAATCCGCCCCAACTTTGGAACGATCTATATCCCAATACTCATGAGTAACACCAACAGATTTCCATGGTAAAGAAGCTTTTAAAAGGCGTGTAAGCCAATACTTAATATGAATATCATATTGCAATGTAAGATAATGGTCTTCCGTTAAACTAGTCTTATCAAACTCAGGATCAACTTCTAATATCATATCTGCATCTAATATTAATAAATAATCTGCTTCTGGATATGTTTTTTGAGCCAATGAAACTGCTAAACTTCTGTTATAACCAAAGTTTTTAAATGGTTCATGATGAACTGTTCCAGGGATTTCATTTTCTTTACACCAATTTTCAATAATTTCAGGTGTACTATCAGTTGATCCCGTATCACAAATAGAAACAAAGTCCACAATTGATTTTGTGGCATTTAAACATCTTTCCATAATTCTAGACTCGTTCTTAACAATCATACAAAGACATAACTTTTTTTCTTCCCCTGCATTCTTCACTTTCTCATTTCCCATTTAACCACCTCATATTTTATTAACACGCTCTTTTCATATGTAACACTATTTCATAGCTATACTGATGACATAACCATCCTTTTACTATTTATGAAAACTTCATTTTATTTATTCTTATTTTTATGTTGGGACATCTTTCATACTTTCCTCTATATTTGATAAAATCAGTACAAATAAACAATGATTGATTGGTATTTTCAAATGAGAAATTTCTTACACTAAAAAAAAGAAACTTGCGCTTATGCACAAGTTTCTTTTCAAAAATCATTTCCTATTTTTTCACAACTTCATGTCCACCGAACTGATTACGAAGAGCTGAAACCACTTTTCCGTGGAAAGTATCATCTTCTTGAGAACGGTAGCGCATAAATAATGACATTGCGATTACCGGTGCTGCCGCTTGAAGTTCAAGTGCCGTTTCCACAGTCCATTTCCCTTCTCCTGAAGAATTCATCACACCTTTAATCCCCTCTAGTTTTGGATCATCTGCAAATGCCTTTTCAGTTAAGTCCATTAACCAACCGCGGATAACCGATCCGTTTGCCCATACTTTTGCAACATCTTCATAATTGAAATCAAAATCACTTTTATCTAACACTTCAAATCCTTCAGCGATTGCTTGCATCATACCGTATTCAATACCGTTATGAACCATTTTTAAGAAATGACCACTTCCGACGCGGCCTGCATAAGAATACCCATTCTCTACTGCTAAATCTTTAAATAAAGGTTCCAATTGATCGTAAATTTCTTTTTCTCCACCAACCATTAAGCAAGCACCGTCTCTAGCTCCTTCTACACCGCCTGATGTGCCAATATCTACGTAATGTAAACCAAAGTTTTTCGCTTCTTCCGCACGGCGTAACGTATCTTTATAGAATGAATTTCCACCTTCAATAACGATATCGCCTTCCTCTAATAATGGATATACATCTTTTAATACTGACTCAACAACTTCTCCCGCAGGTACCATTACCCAAATTGTACGAGGAGCCTCTAGTTCAGCAATCATTTCTTTTAATGTATGACGAGCAGTAATCCCTAAAGCCCCTGCCTTTTCAACAAGCTCTTTATTTACATCGTATACAACTACTTCATGCTTGTCTTCATATAAATGTTCTGCTAATGGGAATCCCATTTTTCCTAATCCAATTAAACCTAGTTTCATATTAATCAATCTCCCATTCTATACAAATATATTTAATAACGAAATTAGTCCAAGTGCTACAACAGATAATATGGTCTCCATTGCAGTCCATGTTAATAATGTTTCCTTCACAGTCATTCCGAAATACTCTTTAATCATCCAAAATCCAGAATCATTTACATGTGATAAAATTAATGATCCTGCACCTGTTGCAAGTGCTAACAGTTCAACGTTTACACCTGGTGTACTTGCTGCAATCGGTGCTACAATTCCAGCTGCTGTCATCATAGAAACTGTAGCAGATCCCGTCGCAATTCGGATCAGAGCCGCAATTCCCCAGCCTAATAATATCGGTGAAATATGAGATTCTTTCGCCATTTCTGCGATTGTCGTTCCAATTCCAGAATCTAATAGTACTTTATTAAACGCACCGCCTGCACCAATAACTAACAGTATGTTCGCAATTGGTCCTAAACAATCATTTGTAAATTGTAATACTTTATCTTTTGAGAACCCTTTTGCATAACCAAGACTAAAGAAAGAATATATCGTTGCAATTAATAGTGCGACGATTGGATCTCCAATAAAGTGCAATACTTGAGCAAGTTGACTTGTTTTGCTTAGCGCGACTTCCGCAATCGATGCACCAAGCATTAGAAATACTGGAAGTAAAATAGTAAACAATGTATTTCCGAAACTAGGAAGTTCCTTCTTCTTATCTCTTTCAATAAATTGCTCTGCTATATCTAATGGCACTTCTTTATGTATACGAGCACCAATCCATTTCCCGTAAAGCGGACCTGAAATGATTGCAGTTGGAAGTCCGACAATTAATGCATATAAAATTGTTTTCCCTACATCTGCTTTAAAAATACCTACCGCTGCCATCGCTGCTGGATGCGGTGGAACGAGTCCGTGTACAACAGATAGTCCTGCTACTAGTGGAATACCGATTGTAATAAGTGATACCCCAGTTTCTAACGCAATTGTAAATACTAATGGAATTAATAGTACAAATCCAACTTGGAAAAATACTGGAATCCCTACTAAAAATGCAACGAACATCATTGCCCAGTGAACACGTTTCTTCCCAAAACGATCAATTAATGTGGTAGCAATTCGTTCAGCACCGCCAGATTCGGCCATCATTTTTCCAAGCATCGTTCCTAATGCTAAAACTATCGCTAAAAACCCTAACGTATTACCAAGCCCTAGTTTAATAGAGTCGATAATCCCTGGATCTTTTGGTGAAGTTCCAATCAATGGCATTCCCATTGCTAGCCCTACACCAATTGCTGTTAAAATTAACGCGACAAATGGATGCCACTTTACTACCGTAATAAGTAAAAGTAGTATGACAACTGCCGCTAGTACGATCCCAACTACCATTTCTCCCAATCCCCCTATTGTTTACGTTGGAAAGCAGCTATACAATCAAATTCTTCTTTCAAGCGATTGTAAAGTCGTTCATACATATAAAACATTTCTAAATATATAGCCGTATTTTCTTTATTCGGTACATGGTGATGAACAATATCAATCCAATCTTTTACCTCTTCAAGAGAATCAATTTTTCCTACAGCATATAAAGCAACCGCCGCTGCCCCAAGCGCAGATGCTTCATGACTTTCAGGAACAAGCAATTCTTTTCCCATCATATCGGATAGCATTTGTCTCCAAAATGCAGATTTCGCAAATCCTCCTGAAACGCGTATTTCAGTAAGTGGCCCTGTACAATCCCTAATTGCAAGTGCAACAGAATATACGCTCATACAAACACCTTCCATAACTGCTCGTATAAAATGTTCTCGTTTATGCTGAAGGTTAATTCCAAAGAATGTACCACGCGCATTTGCATTCCAGTAAGGTGCACGTTCTCCAGAAAGAAACGGTAAAAATAGCAATCCACCTGCTCCAGCTGGTACACTTTCCGCATATTTAATTAATAAATCATAAGGATCAATGCCAAGTTTCCTTGCTACTTCTTGTTCTGGGCTACCAAATTCATCACGTAACCATCTCAATAATATTCCGCCGTTATTCGTTGGTCCGCCTATCACCCAGTGCTCGTCTGTTAATGCATAACAAAACGTTCTTCCTTTTTCATCTGTATTAACACTTGATGAAATTGTTCGAACTGCACCACTTGTTCCAATCGTAATTGCAGCTGAGCCAGGCGATATTGCCCCAACGCCCACATTCGCAAGAACACCATCACTTGCACCTATAACAACTGGAGTATCTTCACGAATACCCATCTTTTGTGCTAATTCAGGCTTTATACCCGATAAAATATATGTAGTTGGCACAGGTGTTGATAATTGTTCTGGTGACATATGTAACATCGTTAAAACATCTTCATCCCAGTTTAATGTTTCTAAATTAAATAACCCAGTAGCAGATGCTATTGAATAATCCACTACGTAACGTGAAAACAATTGATAAATAACATACTCTTTAATGGAAATAAATTTATAAGCGCTCGTATATAATTCTGGCTCTTCCTCTTTCATCCACAATAATTTAGAAAGCGGCGACATCGGATGAATTGGTGTACCCGTTCGTCTATAAATGTCATGCCCATTCATATGTTGTAATAATTTTTCCGATTGTTTCGTACTTCGATTATCCGCCCAAATGATAGAACGTGTTAATGGCGCACCGTTTTCATCTACTGCAATTAATGCGTGCATTGCTGTACTAATACCGATTGAAGAAATATCTTCTGGTAACACATTACCCTCTTCGATGGCAACGCTTACAGTTTTGTATACAGCAGCACATATTACATCAGGATCTTGCTCTGCCCATCCGACGTTCGGTTGAATAATTGGATAATCAACTGCATGTGATGCAACGACTTTTCCTTTTTCTGTGAACACAACCGTTTTTGTACTTGTGGTACCGATATCAATCCCGATTACTCTCCCCCTTGTTTCCATGCAAATCTTCCCTTCGTTTCTAGCAAAATACGATCTAGTAAACCGTTTACATGAATTAGTATATAAAATATTTTTTCTTTAATCAAGTTTTAAAAAGAAAATTTTTTTCATCACAAAAAATAAATCCCCTCATTCCATTTCACTACATACTAAATTTAGATTTTCTCCTCGTTAAATTTGCGTTATATTCTTTACGCAACACACTCTTTTTCTTTCATTAACAACACATAGAGAGTCTTTCCATACGTTCTATTCATTTGCATGAAAAAGGAGTTGTACAGCAACTACCTCTGCAATAGAAATTTTTTTGCACTTTGCTCGTTTTTATTGTATTAAGTTCACTCGTCTTTTTATCTTAATAGTCTTAGAGCACGTATCCTACTATCACTTTATTAACTTGTAAATATATGTTCCATAATATAAAATCTAATAGTATTTATATTTTTCAGAAAAATAAAAACAATATTATAAACTTTATTGTATAATGTTGTAAAAAGATGTCGGAGGGATTTAATGTTACATAAAATATCTCAATTCACAATTAAGCTTTCATCCATTCTTTTATCACTGTTACTATTATTAAATTTACCTTATTTATTTATCACTCAACAAGGATTTACCTTTCAACCAATTTATTTTTTTGACCAGATCGTTACTATGTTAAAACAGGTTTTCTCCCCTGAATCATTGTTGGTTATAGGATCAGACCCAAAGTATGGTCATTTAAAAACAACACCACTATTTCCAACTGTTTTAGAACCTTATCTATATTCATTTACTATATTATTTTTAGCCTTTTTGCTTGCGCTCTTTATCTCATCTAGCATGGCATTTTTTTATTTTTTAGCAAAAGATTATATAAAAAAATGGATAAACCGAATTGTGTTCATATTAGAAGCTGTCCCTGATATGATGATGATGATTTGTTTGCAAATATTTTTCATATGGGTACTTCAGAAATTCGGAGAAGCTCCTTTCACCATTATTTCCTATAATGAAAATCGAGCTTATTTACTCCCTATTTTATCTTTATCTGTTTTACCTACATTACAAATGTTTCGAATGATGGTGTTATACATAAAAGAAGAACATGGAAAACATTACGTAGAGGTTGCATATGGCAAAGGCCTTTCATCCAGTTATATACTTTGTATTCATTTATTCAAAAATATATCTATCCACTTCTTCCACCATTTAAAAACGATTTTTGTTTTCTTACTGTCTAACTTATTCATTTTAGAATTCGTTTTTAATATGCAAGGCATTATTCAATTTTTATTTAAAAAAGCGTTTATTTCACCACCAGCTGCATTTATCATACTTGTCATGATTATCTTACCATTTTATGCCATTTTCCAAATAATCTCTCTCATCATGAATAGATGGCAAAAGCAATTGAAAGGAGCGGCTCTATGAAATCTATTTGGAAATCAAAACGATTTTTAATCGGCTTTACTTATTTATTCATACTTGTTTCAGCTAGTTTTATTTATAGCTGGTTCTTTAAAGATAACATCCCAAAACCTCCTCAGTTACTTTACAATGACAATAACGAATTGCTTGGAAAGGCCCCCTTTTCACCATCGTTAATACCGCCTTTTGGATCTGATCGTTTTGGAGAATCTGTTTTCTTACAAATTATAGAAGGAGCAAAATTCACCATTTTATTAGCCGTGGCAATTAGCTTCTTTCGAATTTTATTCGGAACATGTATAGGAATCCTTTTAAGTTTATATGCTCCAAAATTCAAGAGATTTTTCCAGTCATGCTCAGAAGTTTTTTATTACATTCCTACTTTATTTATTGCATTTATACTCATCACGCCCGTTAATATTGTAATCGTATCAAATGCTGATAGATTAGATCCAAATATTTCATTTGCGTTTTATCAAGTACTCGTACTTATATTCGTGGCTCTGCCTACACTTTCTTTATATATATCCTCAGAGGTTGATGAATTTATGAAACAAGATTACATTTTAAGTTCCCAATTGCTAGGGGCTAGCCGTTTTCATATTATCAAAAAACACTTACGAGTCTTATTACTTGATCGCTTATTTGTGTTATTCATGGAACATATCGTCCAAGCACTCATACTCGTTATCCATTTAGCTTTGCTTGACATTGTAATTGGCGGGATTCAAATGCGAGAACTCTATGACGGAGTGCTCAAACCTGTTTCTCTATCTAATGATTGGGCAGGCCTTATTGGATTAAATCGTTATGAAATGAATCTTTCATGGTGGATTATTTTTTATACTCTCGTTTCATTCTTTATTACGATTCTTTTTATTAAACTTATGACAATCGGGATTCAAGATGCACTGAAAGCAAGAGATTTGCAAGCAGTAGCAATTCAAACCGTTCCAGATCATAAAAAATTTGTTAAAAGTAAAGATTCTTTTTCGTTTGCAGATAAAGTGAACCTTTAATCATTTCTCATTAATCAGCATTAATATTAAAAAAGCTGATCCTTGTTGAATACAGGGATCAGCTTCTTTATGCCGTCTAACTTTTTAATGTCCTTTGCTAGACTCATATTTTTTATATTTAAAGTGAATTATTTACAACCACAATTATGCTGTTTAAAATCGATTACCATACGTCCTTGAATTCTACCTTGTTCCATTTCTTCGAATACATTTTGTACTTTATCTAGAGAACACGTTTGAACAACTGGCACTACCTTGCCTTCTGCACCGAACATGAATGCCTCCTCTAAGTCCTTACGAGTACCGACTAGAGAACCAACTACTTCAATTCCATCTAATACAAGTCGCGGAATGTTTAAATCCATAGTTTCTACTGGTAAACCGACTGCAACGACTTTACCACAAGCACGTACTGCATCAACTGCTGAGTTGAATGCTACTTTAGAAACGGCTGTTACTACAGCAGCATAAGCACCACCAAACTCATCTTGCACAATCTTATCAGCAGGACCTTGAGAAATTGGATTGATAGTCATATCAGCGCCAACCTCTTTTGCTAAGGCTAATTTATCATCATTAATATCTACTGCAATGACCTTTGCACCAAATACGTTTTTAGCATATTGGATAGCTAGGTTACCTAATCCACCACAACCATAGATGACGATAGGTTGACCAGGTTTAATATCTGATACTTTTATTGCTTTATATGTAGTTACGCCCGCACATGTAATTGATGATGCTTGAGCAGGATCTAATCCTTCTGGTACTTTCACCGCATAGTCAGCTGTAACAATACATTGCTCCGCCATACCACCATCTACTGAATAACCAGCATTCTTAACTTCACGGCAAAATGTTTCTCTACCAGTTACACAATATTCACAACGTCCACAAGATTGGAACATCCATGCAATACTTACACGATCACCTATCTTTAGTGAAGTAACATCATCAGCAAGTTTCGTAACTATACCTACACCCTCATGACCAAGAATACGGCCATCTGTGTTTCCAAAATCATGATTTGCAACGTGTAAATCAGTATGACAAACTCCACAATACTCTACATCTACTAACGCTTCACCTGAGTGTAACGGACGTAATTCCTTTTCAATAACTTCAATGTTTGCTTTACTATTTTTATTAACTATTACTGCTTTCATATGTGATCTCCCCTTTAGTGTTTTAGAATTTTAATGAGTACATCTCAAAACTTCTGTCTTCACTGATTTGGCTAATCATTATGCCAAATTTAAATGTTCAATCATCATTACACGTTCATCATAACATGTAATTTTAAAAGCTTATTGTTAAATTTTGAACAATATTTGAATTATTAACCAAATATTTTCTTACTATATTTAAAGGAAAACTGAATTTTCATTCATGTATCGTTAATTAAAATTCTAGGTGCGGAGTATAAGACTCAATTAAAAAAGATTCTTAAAACAGAAAATTATAATCAGCAGATTTTCACAAACGACTATTGACCAATATAAAAAGCCCTTCAACTGAAGGACTTTTATATTCGTTTCATCGAAATAGTTTCACGTATACTTTGTAAATTTTGCAACGTTTCTTCTTGGCGTTGTAATGATAACCCAACGTATAAAGTATCTAACAAACTTAACTGTGCTAATCTTGATGAACTAGCTTCTGTACGGAATTCCGTCTCACGTGTTGAAGTATATAATGTAATATCAGCAAGTTGACTTAATGCCGATTTCTGATAGCTCGTAATTGCAATAATACGAACTCCCCTTGCTTTTGCTACTTCTAACGCTTCCAGTAACCCTTTATTACTACCAGAATGAGAAATTGCAATGACCACCGCTTCTTTAGTTAGTAAACCCGCACCCATAATTTGAAAATGTGAATCTGTATGAGCAATACAAGAAATACCTGTTCTCATAAATTTATGATATGCATCCATCGCAATAATACCAGAACCACCATTTCCATAAAACTCAATACGGCTTGTATCTTGCAATACTTTTACAGCCTGCTCTAGTGCTGTATCGTTTAGCAAATGTAATGTATCTTGCAGTCCCGTAATATGCGAATGAAAAACTTTTTTAGCAACAGTTACCATGCTATCTTCCGCCGATACTTCTTCATGAATATTTTGCATTGGAGTATGTACAATTTCACGAGCTAATGTAATCTTTAAATCTTGAAACCCTTGAAAACCAAGGTGCTTACATAAGCGGAATATCGTAGCTTCGGAGCTATTCGTAACTTCAGCTAATTCTGTAATAGATTTATGTACAACATCTTGTGGATGTTTCAATATATGTTCAGCAATACTTCGCAATTTCGGTGATAAACCGTTTAACGAAGCCTGAATCTTTCCAAGCCCATTTCTTGTACCTGGCATAGCATATCTTCCCCTTCCATCGTAGCTTTATTGTACCTAATTATCGAAAGAAGAAAAACCTTTATTTGGCACTACTATAAATTGAAGTTTTAATTAGCGAGCTTATTGTACATCTCCCAATGATTATTATCCCGAAAATAGCGAGATAAATTTTAAAGGCTCCTATGTATTCTGTCGCAACATAGTACATAATTATTCAAATTTATTATTCCCTCTATGCTTCACCGCATATAATGCAGCTTGCGTACGATCATCTACTTCCAGCTTAGCTAAAACATTTGAAACATGCGTTTTTACAGTTTGTTCTGTAATATGAAGCTCTACTGCAATTTCCTTATTGCTTCTCCCTTTCGCAATTTCACGAAGTACTTCTTGCTCTCTTTTCGTTAGCATGGAAAAAGGGTTTTCTTTTTCTTTTTTGACTGCTGATCGTCCTAAGAGTGCTGGTGTTACTTTCGGGTGAAAATTCGCATTACCTTCCTGTACTGCAATGATAGAAGCAACAAGTTGCTCAGGTTGTACTTCTTTTAATTGATAACCATCTGCTCCAGCTTCTAGTGCTGGTAAAACATAATCTTGCTCTGAAAAACTGCTTAATATAAGTATCTTTATTGTCTCATCATATTGTTTTATCCGTTTTGTTGCTTCAATACCATCCATCTTCGGCATTGATAGATCCATTAATACTACATCTGGTCTTTTTGTTTGGACGAATATTAATGCCTCTTCACCATTTTCTGCTTCCCCAACAATTTCAAATCCTTCTCTCGTTTTCAAAAAGAATACAAGTCCTCTTCGAACGATATGATGATCCTCAACTAAAAGTAATTTAATTTTCAACCTTCTTCTCCCCTTCAAATCGGCAATTGAATTTCAATTTTCGTACCCTTTTTCAGCTCCGTTTTTATTTGAAACGATCCCTTCATTAACTGAATACGTTCCTTCATACTTTTTAAGCCGAGCGCTGTCTCTCTTACGTTATCTTGTATAAATCCTATTCCGTTATCCTCTATGTAAAAATATAGCTGGTTATTTTCTATTTTTAAAAGAACATTTACCTTTTCACATGAAGCATGTTTTTTACAATTATGTATTGCTTCTTGACTAATACGCCATAAAACTTCTTCTATTTCATCCCCAATTGAAACCATTCCATCAATTCGAACTTCCACATGAATCCCTAACAACTTCCCGTAATTTTTAATTGCTTCTGCTAGACCTTTCTCTAATCCTTCCGGTCTTAATTGCCAAATTAAAAGTGTCATTTCTTGTAATGCTTCCTGTGATAATTCTCCAATATAACTTAACATCTCTTGCAAGTCTCTATCTTGCGTCATATTTAGAGTACCTTTTGCTGTTAGCATAATAGAAAATAACAATTGTTTTACTGAATCATGTAAATCACGTGCAAGTCGATTTCTTTCAGCTACCACTACGTATTTACGTTCTTTTTCCACTAACTGAATACGTTGTATTGTCGTTCCTATTTGAAATGCAATTGATTCTAATAATGCTAATTCTTCCTCTGAAAAATGTGTTTTTTGAGGCGAGGCCACATTTAATAGACCAAACTTCTCCGACCCAGACCTAAGAGGAATTGTCGCATGATGCGTAACATCTTCTGTCTCTCCCCAATTACATTCAATCGCATCCTCTATCCGCTTACATTCAATAATATTTGTTGCTTTTTCTAATCTCCCATTTACAAAACGCTCTACACACCAACAGTCTCCTTCACACATTGGCCTCTTTTCTTGCCACGTAAGAGCTGGAGGTAAGTTTTGATCTACAAGCATACGGTGCTTTCCACTTTCATCGATAAAGAATATCCACCCTGTTTGTAAATTCATAACTTGTAACAATGTATGTAACACTTTTTCTAACATGTCCTGTAAGTCTGTTGCTTCATTTAATAATTCAGCAATTGCTTTTAATGCTTCTAAACGATACATCTCTTTTTCTTCAAAGTTCATTTTCATCACCAACTACCATTATAACATTAAGAAATTTCTAAATTCTACAAATTAAAAAGAGCCAATTTCCTTTGGCTCTTTCTTTATCTCAATCATTTTATTATTATTTTTCTATCCAATGTTGGATGCAGAATTTTTGTTAACAAACTGTTCTACTTTAACTGTCCGATAAAGTGAAACTTTAATCAGTGGGGTTTTTCTTCATCCCCACTGATTATTAGTTGAACCAATCGGACTTTTATGGGCAGTTGCCCCCCACCTAACTTCTTTGCTTTCGCTGAATTTTGAGGTGGGGATCTTACTGCCCATTAAAGTGGGGTAAAGATTGTCCAGCACGGGCATGCTGTAAGCTTTCAGCAGTAACGACCATATTGGCTGCTGGCATCTGCACTTGATTCTTATGGAACATAGACATCAATTCAAATCTTACTTGTCTAGAAGTTTCAAAATAATCTTCTGGCTTTATTAAACCCGTAATACAAAATTCATATCCAACATATTTAAGATTCGGATTTAAATCTGTAACACCAACATATTTAAATGGCTCAACAGCTTCATCCTCTACTTTATAAAGACTTGGAGCCAATTTTTCATTACAATTCACACAAACTTCTTCCAACAATTCCTTAACTCTTGTAGGATCTTCCTGATAACTTACCGTAATCCGTTCAATTACGCGCATCCATCCTTTATTAAAATTTTGTATCGTCCTAATCTCTCCATGTGGTATAGTTAGGAGTTTTCCTGACCATTCACGAATTTGCATAAAACGAATACTAATTTCCTCAATTGTTCCTGAATTTGTTCCGTTAAAAGTAACAAAATCGCCAACACGAAACTCTTTGTCCGCTAATCGCGCAAAGCCTAATATAACATCTTTTAGCATCTGTTGTGCAGCAAAACCGATAACAACCCCCGCTATCCCTGCGCCTGCAATTATACTTTTTATATCTACAAATTGGCTAATTAAATATATGATTAGACTGATGATAATGATATATCTAAAAATAGATCGGATCACACTTTGAATCGTTTGCTCTACCTCTTCATCAAAAAAGCTTGATTTCCTAAAAAACCAATCAATAATACGGTTAATTACAAATGAGATAATGATTAGAACTAAAGCAAATAGTAAAAATCTTAAAAGTAAAAACTCTCTTACATAATTAAAAAATTCTTCAGTATACGTTAATAAACTCATCCAACCACACCCTTAACTAATGAAAATTTCATGAAAAACTAATTTATTGTCATAACTTTTGATTTCTTTAAAACTTGTTACACTTTCTTCTATAAATATACCCTTTTTCATCACCTAAAGGGAGCTGACAATTGAAATTTTATTAAATGAATTTATTTTAAGACCTCAATACTTTCCTAAACAAAAAGTGAAATATTAACACAACGCCGAATTGTTCATTTAAAAATATTTTGACTCGCGGAGGTTACTAACAATGAGCTATAACGTAAAAAGAGACCTTTTTAAAGGCCTCTTTTTTTTACTTTACTTCTGCATGTAAGCATGACTTAAAATGTCCAAGTGCAAATTCATGTCCTTGCGCATTAAAAGATGCAACCGCTTTTTCATAAACTACAATTTTAAATCCTTTATTATAAGCGTCTACTGCTGTGTGGAGAACACAAATATCAGTACAAACACCTACAAGATGAACTTCTTCTATTCCTCTTTCTCTTAACTTCATCTCTAAGTTTGTTCCTGCAAATGCACTATATCGTGTTTTATCCATGTAATATACATTCTCAGCACTTTTATATGTTTCATATACATCTTGCAATTCACCGAACAAATCTCTTCCCTTTGTACTAGCTATGTTGTGAGGCGGGAATAACTTTGATTCTGGATGATATACATCGTTTTCTTCATGTTTATCGATCGCAAAGACAACGTAATCTCCATTTTCAATATATTGCTTCGTTATATGTACAATTTCTTTCTCAATTTCTTGTCCTGGTTTCCCGCATGTTAAAGCACCTTTTTCGGCTACAAAATCATATGTATAATCAATATTAATAAGCGCTCGTTTCATAACTACTATCTCCCCTTCTTCTGTTTCACAGTAAACAATAGAAAATTTGTTATTACGACATCGTATGTACTTTTCGACATTTCAAATGAAATACCTATATTTTTCTCTCAAAACTTACCTTAATCCGAGTTTATCACAAAAAAGATAAATAGTGATAAAACAAATAGCTACTATTAACAAATCATGAATTTGATAATTGAATGTAATTTGAATGGCTTCTTGTATCGTAAGCCAAATTACTGACATCATTATACTAATCAATACGATACGAATACATCGATTCACACCTTCAATCTCTTTCTCTGCCATAGTAATAACAAGTGATTTCTTCCTATTTAATCGTATTAGAAAACGAAACAAGTTATTCACTATCACATCCGCTAGTCCAAACAAAAAAGTACACTACTTTTTGAGTAATGTACTTTTTATTCTTATTAAGACGCAGGCTTTGTCTCAAATGTTGCTTGATTAAAACTAATAACCTTTCCTTTCGGGTCATTGTTTTCATACTGAACTGCAGTAACCGTATGATTACCTGTCTCAAGCGTTTTTTCTTTTAATTGTACGGTTGTCTGTGTTGTACTAGTGACTTGATGTTTATCTGCATATACTTGATCTACAAATATAAATGTTTCTTTATCGTTTTGAAAATTAGAAAGCTCTAATTCAACTTGCTGAATTAAAGTATCCTTTTTGATGAACACAGCCGGTATATTGCCATTTTCAGAGGTGCCATCTGGAGTAATAACTTTCACTTTTCCTTCTCCGACTGACACTGCTCCTTCAGGAAATACAACTACATTCTCATTACTTGCGTTTACAACTTTTTCTTCCTGCTTTGATTGTGTACCCTCTTTTTCCTGTGGAGTACCGCAACCAGCTAGTAACAATACAGACAATCCAGTGATTATGAATTTTTTCAAAATTCATCCCCCCTGTCATTTCATTATAATTTATTATACAAAAATAACTTTTAAATTTTAAGACTACTTTCAACACTTTCATGAACAAATAGAATATTGCTCACGATTAATGTATCATACTTTCCTTAATAGAACATTAATTTTTTTTATGAAATAAATAGTAATTCCCTCTTATCTATCATTTTAGCCTAACAATTGAATTACATACCTACCCAAAATAAAAAGACATTGTTCATTCAATGTCTTTTTATTTTGGGCTTTAAAAAACAAATGTTGTAATCTCATCTACTTCTTTTCTTGGAAGTTTCTTCGGCTTATCTTTCGGAAAACCGAGTGAAATAACCATATTTATTTGTTTTTCAGGCTCAATTTGTAAGTATTGTCGTAGTTCATCTTGAGCTAACAATACTGGTCCTGTCATCGGACAAGTACCAAGTCCCTTCGCATGTGCAGCTAGCATTAAATTTTGTGCCGCTAAACAGCTGCTCTTAATTCCTTCTTCTTCCCAAACTGAATCTGGAACAAAAGCAATTGGATCAAAAATCTTTTCACGAAACTTTGATTCATATGGTGTGGCCAAACATACGATTAATACTGGCGCCTCCGAGAAAGCTGTCGCATATGGCCCGAAAGAACGTGTAAGTAATTTCCCTGCTTTCTCTTCTCCGTTTTCTGCCGCTTTTGCCGCAAGTTTATGTAATGCATCCCATGTCATTTGTTCAATTTCTTTAATTTTCTCTCGGTTCATAATGACCAAGAACTCCCAAGTTTGTGAGTTCGTATCACTCGGCGCATAACGAGCACAATCAATAATTTCTTTTATATCACTAGTGGATACTTCTTGTTCTGTGAACTTCCTAACACTTCGTCTACCGTGAATTAATTCTTTAAAATCTTCATAATTCATACATTAAATCCCCTTTTTACAGCGTTTTCAAATCTTGTCCTATGCTTGAATTATATCATGAAAAAAAGCTGGAGGAATACCAGCTTTTTTCTTCAATATTAGTTCGTAACTTTAAACAAACGAATACTTTCTTCATATGTAACTTGGAGTTTCTTTGTAATTGGTCCTCTTTCCCCGGTTCCAAACTGTTCATCACCTATTTGAACGACTGGGAATATTTCAAGTGGTGTCGCTGTGAAGAAACACTCATCAGCTTCATATACTTCTTGTAATGAAAATTCTCGTTCTTCTACTTCAATATGTAACTCTTTCGCTAACGTAATAACGAAGTGGCGTGTAATGCCGTGGAGAATGAAATTGTCAGCCGGATGTGTAATTAATTTATTATTTTTCACCATAAAGAAATTTGAATGACACCCTTCCGTTACAATTCCATCTCGTACTAATATTGCTTCTTGATAACCTTGTTCGTTTATTTTATTTTTAATCATAATATTAGGTAGCAGATTTAAAGATTTTATATGACAGAACTTCCAACGTATATCCTCTTCTACAGTAACTTTTATTCCTCGTTCCATAGCTGCAATTGGCCTTGGAAATGAAACTATATTTGCAAAATATGTTGGTTCCATATTTGATTCATACACATGATTACGTGCTTGAGCACCTCTTGATATTTGCAAATATACATTCCCATCTTCTTGAAAGTGATTTTTTTCAATCATTTGATATAACTCTTCCACCAACTCTTCCTTAGTAAACGGTGGAATTATTTTTATTTCTTCCATAGAATTAAAGAATCGTTCTAAATGTAAATCTAATAAATGTGGCTTCCCATCATATAGTCTGAAAACCTCATATATACCATCGCCAAATTGAAATCCTCTCTCCTCTAATGGAATCATCGGCTGTTCTTCCTTCGTATTTATCATTCTTCCGTTAAACAAAATCCAATCTTTATGAGTAGCTTTCATTTATTTCCACTCCTTTATTCCATGATTGGTTTAATTGTACAACTTATCCGCATCCAAAAGAAGGAATTTTCTGTATTTTTATAAATGAAAAAGTACATCACTCATTTAAAGTGATGTACTCGACCGTTCATTTACTTCAGAAAATATTTTTCAATATCATCTAACATAAGATTGGCAGCTACAATACCACCTGCTGTATTCCAAATCACTTCATCTACTTGGAATACTTTATTATCTTTAGAAGCCTGTAACTGCTTAAAAAGTGGATCTTCTGTCCATTCTTTCGCTAACGTGTTTCCTTCATTATTCTTATCCGCATCTTTATCAGATGTGAAATAGAATATATAGTCCCCGTCCATATTTGGAATTTGCTCTTTTGTAATTCCTTTTATCGCAAATTCATCTTTATCTTGTAGTGGTGGTCGTTTAAATCCAATATCATTTAATACAACGCCTGAGAATGAATTTTTTTGATAAATACGGACATCACCTGGGACGAAGCGAATAATGGAAACTTTAGAGTTAATTTTATCACCTAATTGTTCTTTTATTGCTGTAATACGCTTTTTATAATCATTAAGAGCATTTTGCCCTTCTTTTTCTTTATTTACAGCTTTTGTATACAGCGTAAAGTTTTCTTTCCAATCACCGCGCAACGTTTCAGCATATACTGTTGGCGCGATTTCTTTTAACTGCTCGTATATTTTTTCGTGACGCATTTTATTTCCGATAATTAGATCCGGCTGAAGCTTCATTACCGCCTCTAAATTAATGTCACGCTCAGTTCCTACTACTTTCGTATTTTTTAACTCTTTCGCTAAATGAGGATACCATTCATCACCAGCACGTGGTTTTGTCATTCCGACTGGTGTTACTCCAACAGTTAAAAGCGCTTCAGCACCCTCGTTTGTTAAAACGACAACTCTTTTTGGTGTACCATTTACTGTCGTTTCTCCCATTGCATGCTTTATTGTATATGAATCTTTTGCTTTAGCTGATGTATCATTTTCTTTCTTCTCTTCTTTACTACACCCTGCGATTATGATCGTTAATAACATAACGCAAAATATAAACAAGTTTTTAGTGCGTGTCATAAGTCCTCCTAGTTGAAACTGATTATCATTCACATTCTAAAGAGTAATGTATATCTCATACATTGTCAATAGATATATCAGAAAACTTTTTCAATATATATAATTCAGATCTCATTTTTATTCAAAATATTTTTGTACTTATTTGCTACTCACATTTTTTAACCGTAACATGTGAAATAGAAATGGACATAAGAAAGTAATTGTAATTCCAGTCAATACATAACGTAAATAATACATATCAGGTATTATTTTTTTTAGTATGAGCTGTATCATGAACATGAAACTAAGACCTAATACTGTTTTTACTACTTGTATTTTAAAATTATTATTTTCAATCATTTTAATAAAATGATTTTCTAACATGATACCAATCGTAGAACCTGTCAAAACTCCAAGCAACTTTAAATTATCTATTTGGTCTGTCACGAAATACATTATGAGGGAAGCAGCCAATACAATTCGTTGTAACAATATAAATTTCCTATCATTTAATTCCACTGTTACTTTCGTATATAAATAAACAACTATGACACTAATTAAAACAGCTCCTACTATATCACTAAGCCAATGTACACGTAAATAAAGACGAGAAATAGCAACCAATATTATAAAAATAATTCCAATGATCCAAATGATTCTCTTTTTACATAAACTCATGAACGAACTCCAAAACGTTGCCCCTAACTGGACGTGTGTACTTGGAAAAGAATATCCTGCGGCGGATTTTTCATATAAAGCTTGAACTCCTTCGTATGTATACGGCCTTGGGATTTTCATGAATTCTTTTACCACTATCCCTATATACCCAGAAAAACAAAGCATAACAATCATATGAAATGCTTTTCTTTTAGAAACACACCAATATAAAATCGAAATAATAACTAAATACAGCGTTTCATTTGCAATACTGGATATAAATTTGAAAAGTATTGTAAGTACACTTCCCTCCAGACTGGTCATCCATTCAAGAAATAGCATATCAATATTAAACATACAAAAACGATACCTCCTAAAAAATTTCCTTCTTCAATTTGTCAGCACTTAAGATAAGCTAGTTGATTTACATTTCAAATTTATACACCTACTTACGTTATAGATTAAGAATATATAGTACCACATACTAACAACAGATAATATGTGGAATCATCTAATCATTTCAATAAATTCTAATGAATTTTTGAGCTTTATATATAAAAACATCTGTATCTTGTTATTTCATTTCAGATTGCACCCATAGCAGTTCGTATTGCGTGTTATATGGAACTTCTATTAGATAAAACTGTTTACTTACTATAACTTTCAAAGCTATTATAAATACAAAGAAACCGCCTTATGTAAGGCGGTTTCTTTCATTTTGCTTTAACCAATTTAAAATAAATATATACGATTGATAGTGAATATAACGTATGCAAAATAAAAAGAATAAAAGAGCTATTCCAGTACTACTATACAGCAAACCGAACTTTAAAAAAATATTTAATAGCGGCGGAAAGTTCATTATGTTTTGTAATGTAATCAGCATACAAAATAAAAGGAAAAACACAGGGGCATATTGTAATTCATACGGCTTTTTCTTCTTATTCATTCTTTTTCGAATGAACATATGGATTAGCTCTGCTACTAGAAAACACCCTCCAATTAATACAAGACCAGAAGTCATCATCATATATCCACCTGCCTTATATTTATCCCGCGTAACTACGCATCGTTATATTTTTTTCACATATATTCCATTTTCTTCATTAAAACCAAAGCTCTCTATGAAAGATTTAGCTTGTTCCGTTAATTCCGTTTGTATTACTTTTATCTCTTTCACATTTCTTTCTTTCATCATCGTTTCAAATGTAAAATACGTATTTGTTCCATAACCGTAACTTTGATAATCAAAGTGAATAATTAACTGAGATAAAACCGCACTCTCCTCTTGAACACAATAATCTATTACACCAATATATGTATCATCAACTTTCACACAATACTGTACCTGATTCTCACTTAAACTATGTGAGCGAAACATTTCTTTAACAACGTTTTCATTTTCTACATTTACTTTTTCAAACGTAATCATATGTTGTCCATCCTTTTACTATTATTGTATCAATAATTCGTTCTATTTATGAAAAAAACCTTAAGATCGTATGCGATCTTAAGGTTTTTCTAATTAAACTAAGCTATACGCACGTTTCGTTTCTTCGTGGAACTTATTCGTATCGTATTTATGCTCAACATAAATTTGATGCCATACCATAAACGCAAGTACAGTCCAAATTTTACGGCTATAATCGCCTTTATCTGCACAATGTGCTTCCAGTAAGTTTAATACGTACTGTTTGTCGATTAAATGCTCTGTTTTACTCTCGTTTATAATATTGATAGCCCAATCATGCATTTCGTCTTTTAACCAGTGACGAATTGGTACTGGGAATCCAAGTTTTTTACGATCTAATACGTGATCTGGAACGATTCCGCGTGCTGCTTCACGTAAAATAGCTTTCGTAGTTCCGTTAGCAATCTTAAATTCAGTTGGAATTTTAGATGCAACATCGAACACTTCTTTATCTAAGAACGGTACACGAAGTTCTAATGAGTTTGCCATTGTCATCTTATCAGCTTTTAATAAAATGTCACCGCGTAACCATGTGAACATGTCAATGTACTGCATTTTGCTTACATCATCATAATCTTTAATTTCGTTATACAATGGTTTCGTGATATCCATATAGTTAACACTTTCATTGTAATACTTCATTAATTCAACTTTTTCTTCTTCACGGAAGATTTTCGCGTTTCCATAGTAACGCTCTTCAATTGGCGTACATCCACGCTCTAGGAAGCTCTTTCCTTTAAAGCCTTCTTTAAGAGCACCACTTAATGCTTTTAGAACGCTCTTACCCGGGCTAGGAATGTAAGAGAACATTTTTAGTGAGTTTGGCTCACGATAAATGTTATACCCACCAAATAGCTCGTCTGCACCTTCACCTGAAAGAACAACTGTTACATGCTTACGTGCTTCTTTTGCAACGAAGTACAATGGTACAGCTGCTGGATCTGCTAAAGGATCATCCATATGCCAAATGATTTTTGGGAACTCATCCATAAACTCTTTCGCTGAAATGAATACGTTATGGTTTTTAACGCCTAATTTCTCAGCAGTTTCTTTGGCAACATCAACTTCACTGAAGCCACGTTGTTCAAAACCAATAGAGAATGTTAAAAGATTTGGATTCATTTCTCTTGCGATAGAAGCGATAATAGATGAATCGATACCACCAGATAAGAATGAACCTACTGGTACATCACTGCGCATATGCACTTTTACTGAATCATATAACACATCACGAATTGCTTGGATATGCTCCTCTTTCGTTGCACTTGAAGCATTGAAATAAGGTTTCCAGTAGCGATGGATCTCCATCTCTTTACCAACTTCTTTTACAAAATAATGACCAGGCTCGATTTTATTAACATCAATTGTTAATGTTTCTGGCTCTGGACCATATTGGTACGTAAAGTAATGTTGTAGTGACGTTGGATTAACGCCTTTATCTTCCATCACATGCATAATACTTTTCTTCTCAGATGCGAAGAATGTAGTATCACCTTGTTGTGCAATGTATAAAGGTTTAATACCGAAGTGGTCACGTGCACCGAAAAGTTTCTTCTCTTCTCGATCCCAAATCATAAATGCAAACATACCACGAAGATAGTCTACACATTTTTCTTTCATATGTGCATACAATGCAATGATAACTTCTGTATCAGATTGCGTTGCAAACGTTGCACCTTTTTCAAGTAACATTTCACGTAATTCTACATAGTTGTAAATTTCACCATTAAAAATAATTACATATCGATCATTTTCATAAGTTAGCGGCTGATGTCCTGCCTCTAAGTCAATGATGCTTAAACGGCGGAAGCCAAATTGTACATGTTCATCACGAAAATATCCTTCGTCATCTGGACCGCGGTGGAAAATCATCGTGTTCATATTTTCAAATTGATGTTTTTCTGTTTCTGAAAACTCTCTAGGGTTTTCACATAAACATCCTACAAAACCACACATACTTCTTACCCTCTTTCAGTTTTCATTCTGTCTATATACTACTATATCAACCCTATTTATACTAGCATAATCAATTGAATATGGCGACCAAAAACTATAAAAAAATCACTCCATTTCACATTTTTAACAATTTTTTATGAAAACATGAAAACTAGGCAGTCACCTTTCTCCGCTTTTGTCATATGATATTGCAAATTGATTTCTAGGAGGGAATACCATGAGTGAAGAAAAAAAAGACTCTTCTCGCCCACCGGTTCGCAATTATTTAAAGCAAATTGATGATTTCTTCGAGCAAACACCACTTCGCAATGTAATCGCTGATTTAAATCATTTTTTCCAAAAAGGAAACCGTTTATTAACATTCCCTGTAGATTTATATGAAGTTGGTGAAGAACTCGTTGTTACAGCTGAACTACCAGGTATACAAAAAGAACAAATTCAAATTGAAATACAAAGTGAATACTTAAAAGTCTCTGTAAAAGAAGAGATACTTGAAGAGGTCGAGGAAGAAACATCTCATAACTATTATCGCCGAGAACGTTCCATTTCAGAAGCATCAAGATTGATTAAATTACCCTACTCAATTAATAAAAAAGCAGCGAAAGCTTCGTATCAAAACGGCGTGTTAGAAATTCGAGCACCAAAACTACCACAACAGCATGACATTTTATCCATAGACTAATGTAAAAAAAAGAAGGGTGCTTTGCACCCTTCTTTTTAATCCGCTAATCGCTTCATATCACGTATAATGTCTTCGTACGGCGTATTACTAATGCCACTATACTTTTTCATTACTTTTCCGTTTTGATCAATTAAATAAAATGATGTACCATGCATAACTTGACCATTCTCCGGTTTATCTACAAGTGATTGGAAATTATCTTTTGAAAACTTTGTAATATCTTCTAACGAATAACCCGTTAATAAATTCCAGTTACTAGTATCCTCTGTAAACTTTTGAATGAAAGCCTTCAGATTCTCCGGCTTATCAAGGTCTGGATCTACACTAAACGAAACAAACTGAACGTCTAATTTCTCTTCTTTGGCCATCTTTTGTAGTTTTGCCATATTAGCAGTCATTGGTGGACAAACTGTTTGGCAATTTGTGAACATAAAGTCAGCAACCCAGACTTTCCCTTTTAAATCTTTTGTACCAAATGACTTTCCATCTTGATTTGTAAATTGGAAAGTTTCTAAATCCCAATTCAATGGTTTACGAAGCTTTGAACCCGATTCACTACATCCAGCAAGTACAAAGAGACAAAATACAACCATAAGACCAATTATTTTTTGATAACGCTTCATATATAAACCTCTTTTCTCTATCCTAAATTTAAATAGGTTATGTTTATCATAACAAAAGTTAACACTACGAGAAAATTGTTTACTACATTTGTTCACGAAATCGTACGAATTTACGTATGTTACTTCTTTATTTCAAGCGAATTACTAGACAAAATATATTTTTTCACTATTATATCTCTAAATAGAATTTGCAAAACTAATTTTATTGTTACTTTTGTAAACGTATCCCCCTATTTTTTAACAATTCGTTAAACATTCATCCATGTTATTCACTGTATTCCTTAACAACATTTCGGTACAATACAATTACAACGATTTTAAATGAGGTGATGTTCATGACAAAACGTTATGAAAATATGGATAATGTAAGCACAAAAAAATCAATTCGTTCCTTCATACGTTGGCGAAAAGAGCGAAAACAAAATAAAAAGGATTTTTCTTTTTTAGTAGAACAATCACCTATTAAACAAAGCAAATTCCTACAAAACAACTTTGAAAAGACGACTGTAACTTGGATTGGCCATTCTACATTCCTTATCCAAATGAATGGGCTGAATATATTAACAGATCCAGTTTGGGCTACTAAATTAAAATTAGTTCCAAGACTTACTGAACCGGGCCTTTCTATACAAGAACTACCTAAAATTGATATTGTCCTCATTTCGCACGGTCATTATGATCATTTAGATTTTTCAACGCTCCGCCAGCTAAATGATGATGTTTTATACCTTGTACCTATTGGACTGAAAAAATTATTTACTCGCAAAAAATTCACTCACGTAGAAGAGTATAATTGGTGGGAAAATACAACAGTTAATGATGTTTCCATTCACTTCGTACCTGCCCAGCACTGGACGAGAAGATCCTTATTTGATATGAATACCTCTCACTGGGGGGGATGGATTATTAATAATGAAACAACGAAAGAAACCATTTATTTTTGTGGTGACAGTGGTTATTTCCAAGGTTTCAAAGAAATTGGCAAACGCTTTTCAATTGATATTGCCCTTATGCCAATTGGCGCTTATGAACCAGAATGGTTTATGAAAGTATCTCATGTTTCACCTGAAGAGGCTGTGCAAGCTTATTTAGATTTAAACGCTGCACACTTTATACCGATGCATTACGGAGCTTTTGCACTCGCCGATGAAACACCTCGTGAGGCAGTAACCAGGCTTCGAAATAATTGGAATTTACGTATGTTACCGTGGGAACAACTGCATGTCCTCTTTTTAGGCCAAACTTTCACTTCTAATAGCGTAACAAATGATAAGCAAACAAATGAAAAAAGTGAAACGTTACACGTATAACGTAACTACTTATTTTCTATATCCAACATATACTATAGAAAATCATAAAGTGAAACTTTAATCAGTGGGTGTTTTCTATGAATGAATATTTACAGACTCGCTATATCATTAGCGGGAGTGCCTGTATAACCCTTCTTATTTCTTACTTTCTATTCACATAAAAAAGCTACTTGAAATAAATTTCAAGTAGCTTTTTTATTACTCTGCTAAATACATAAATCCGATTGCACCCGGACCTGTATGAGTACTAATAATAGGCGTTGTAAAGAAAATTTCTGATTGAGCAAATCCACTCACTTTTTCAACAGCCGCTTTTACATTTTCAGCTAAAGGAATTGCTTTCGCATGTGGAATCGCAACAGCTTTTACAACTTTTCCAGCTGTATCTTCCTCAAATAACTTAGCTAACGTTTTTACAATTTGACCTTGGCTACGCACTTTCGTTACAGGGTTATAAACACCATCTTCAAGGCTAGCAATTGGTTTTATATTAAGTAGCGAACCGATAAACGCTTTTCCTTTACCGATACGCCCACCCTTCACTAAGTTTTCTAATGTATCTACTACTACATATAAACGAGTATTCTTCCTCACTTCATCTACACGTTTTAAAATTTCTTCTAGTGAGCGTCCTTCATTTGCCATTTTCGCAGCTTCTATTACTTGATATGCTAAAGCATGTGTAATAAATTGAGAATCAACAACTGTTACTTTTGTATCGGTCATTGATGCAGCACTATTGGCAGTTGCCACAGTACCACTCATTCCACTTGTCATATGAATGGAAAGCACTTCACTTCCATCTTCACCTAACTTGTCATACATTTCTACAAATGTACCCATTGCCGGTTGTGATGTTTTTGGTAATTCCTCTGACTTGATCATTTCTTCAATAAATTCATCAGGTTGTAAATCAACACGATCTAAATATGTTTGTCCATTTACAGAGATTGATAATGGTAGCACATGAATGCCATACTTTTCGATTACATCCTGCGCTAAATCTGCAGTTGAATCTGTTACAATTTTAATTTTTTGCATATTATATTCTTCCCTTTCCAATACGCTCTCCTTGTTATTATACTAGCATTCCCTGTGCTTTCAACAATTTCGAACAAATTTCACCAAATTAATTATATTTTTATACCTAAAATGAAAAAGACAGAGTTTATTAACCCTGTCCATACTCCATATCATGCATTTTTTTCAAGGGTATTTGTATTATATACATTTAAATAATCATTCCACTTCAAACAATTTTGTAAATATTCACGGAAAGAATACGAAAATCTTGGGTGCTTTTGTTTTTGAATTTTTGCAATAAACAATTGAAGACGAGACTGAATTAGAAACGATAATGGATGCTGCGCCTGTAGGACAGGGATTTCGAATATTTTAATACAATCCCCTGTTGAATGAGTGAAATAAAAACTTTTCGTAATCACAATATCAATCCTCTTTTTCATTGGATTTTTGAACTTCCTCTACTTTACGCTGTAACACGTTGTTTATAGTGGCGACTTCTATGAATACAAAAGTATACTTAGTCAATCCCTGTAGTCCTTTTGATTAAAAGATTTATACTCTATTCATCTCCACCTAATCCATCCTCCGTCCTAAATATCCGATAAGACAGGAATCTCGTTATCCGTATATTGCTGAATGATTTTAGTATAAACTTAGTAAAGCGCAAAGTTTGTCTAAATTTTGGAGATTCTATAATTTTTTTCTTCTTTATATTGTATACGTTTATAGCTATAGTATAACAACTAAATAAAAAAAGTGCCTTTATAACGAGGCACTTTTCGACTGTATTTCTTCTTCTCTTTTCTTTTTTCTTTTACTAACAATCTTTGATAAAGCGATACTAATTTCATAAATACAAATAAGCGGCACCGCTACTAAACTATGTGATAAAAAATCAGGCGGTGATATACACGATGCAATGATAATCAACGCTACGTAAGCATACCTTCTAATTTTTATTAGAAATTCCGTCGTCAGCAATCCAATACTTGTTAAAAACATTACAACTACAGGTAATTCGAAAATTACAGCAAATGGAACTGTTAAATTTAGAACAAAATGAAAATACTTTTCTGTCGTAAACATCGTATTAAACATTTCATTACCTATCGTAGTTAAAAAATGAAATAAAAACGGCATTACAACGAAATATCCAAAACATAAACCTGCAATAAATAATATAGACAATACCGGTATATACACTACTGTCATTTTTTGTTCATTTGGATGTAAACCCGGTTTTACAAATAACCAAATTTGTATAGCAGCAAAAGGAATTGTACAAACGATAGCAAATACTGTAGCAATCGAGAAAAAAATCCATAATACATCACTTGGACCGAGAACAGTTAATTTCATTGGTAAATCTTTTACAAGCCAAAAATAAATATCCTTCGTAAAAGTAAATCCAACAATTAAAAATAGTACAAAGGATAGCACTGTATATATTACTCGTTTGCGAAGCTCAACAATATGTTCTACTACGCTCATTTCCCGATCTTCCATCTCGTTCACCACACTTTATTTATCCATTTCGAGGAAAATTCATTACATTTTTTCTTTCTTTTCCTTCTCTTGAAATGCATCATCAGTCAATTCTTTCGTTGATTTTTTAAATTCTTTTAACGTTTCCCCTAAAGCCTTTCCGATTTCCGGCAATTTTTTCGGTCCAAACAAAATAAGTACAGCTACTAAAATTAAAATTAATCCTGGAAAGCCAATATTTGAAAACATTTCTCCATCCCCTTTATTAGTAGATTCCTTGTCCTACTATTGCATAATTTTATTTTGTCAAAAAAGTTTGAAAACGTCAACAAAACCATTGCCTTTTGTCAAAAAAATTCAAAAATATAATCAATTATACAAATTTCATTTTCTATTGCTCTTGTGTATGATATGGTAAGGGAAATGACATATTATTTTATGATAGTAGAAAGGATTTGCATTATGACTGAAAAAATGACACGAATGACCCAATTTGTAAAAGAAGAAATTGCAAATGCAATTACACATGGTATCGGTGCCATTTTAAGCATCCCTGCCTTAATCATATTGATTATTCATGCTTCTAAGCACGGTACCGCATCAGCTGTAGTCGCATTTACTGTTTATGGTGTAAGCATGTTTTTACTGTACTTGTTTTCAACATTGCTACATAGCATTCATCATCCTAAAGTAGAAAAAATATTTACTATTTTAGATCATTCAGCCATTTACTTATTGATTGCTGGCACGTATACTCCTTTTCTACTTATTACACTTCGTGGCCCATTAGGATGGACATTGCTTGCTATAATTTGGACACTTGCAATCGGAGGTATCGTCTTCAAAATCTTCTTTGTACGTCGCTTTATAAAGGCATCAACTTTATGTTACATCATTATGGGCTGGCTCATAATCGTTGCCATTAAACCACTTTATGAAAATCTAACTGGACATGGTTTTTCACTACTTTTAGCAGGCGGAATTTTATATTCTGTCGGAGCTATATTCTTCCTTTGGGAAAAGCTACCTTTCAACCATGCCATATGGCACCTGTTCGTTTTAGGTGGTAGTGCGATGATGTTCTTCTGTGTACTCTTTTATGTCTTACCTACAGCATAATAAAAAAGGTTTCAGCTTACTATAAGCTGAAACCTTTTTTATTACTTATGTAATTGTGATGCGATAACTTCCTGTGTATACTTCGTTAATTCTTTAATATCCATATTCGCATAATCTTCAGGTGTAATCGGTTTAGAAATTGTTACTGTTGCATGAGCTGACTTCATACGATTTCCATTCGCTTCAAACATCTTATATGTACCATCTAACGTTACAGGTAAAATTGCTACACCTGACTTTACTGCAAGATGGAAACTACCAGCCTTAAACTCTCCAACTTCGCCACCTTTACTTCTCGTTCCTTCTGGGAAAATTACGATAGAATGTCCATTCTTTAATAGTTCGATTCCATCTTTAATTGCTTTAAGAGATTGACGACGATCGCTTCGATCCATAAATACACAATTCATAAGTTCCATCCAAGTTGGTACAACTGGGAACTTTTTAATCTCTGCTTTTGACACGAATCCAATTGGTTTATTTAAGTAACCTAGTAAAACAGGGATATCCATATTACTTTGGTGATTACTTACAACTAGTACCGGCTTGTCTTTCGGAACATTTTCAAGCCCTTTCACTTCTACTGTCCCTCCAGCTACACGTACCATTTTCTTACCAAACCAATTTGTCGTTTTGTACACAGCATTATCTTTTTCTTGTGGCGACATCGTATTTACTTGTCTTTTAAGACGCCACATTCTCGGTGTAATCGCAATTACAATTAAAATTAAATAAAAGATTTTAAAAAAAGTTTGAATCATACAGAACCCCCACCTATTATCATTCCGACCTTCATTATACTAGACAAACGAAGGAAAAAGAAGAAAAAAAGTCCAAACATCAAGTGTTCGGACTTTTTAAGCATTCTATATTAGAAACGTTTTGCTAATTCACGAGCATTAGCAATTGCTGCTTCTTTAATTTCTGGTGCTTTTTCAGGGTTTGCATTCATACCTTCAACTGCAATATATTCAGTATCATTTACACCGATAAATCCTAATACTGTTTTTAAGTGGTTGCGACCGAAGTCTACAGCTGCGTATGCTCCTTCAGAATACACGCCACCTGTAGCTTGAATGTGAAGTGCTTTTTTACCTTCTAATAAGCCAACTGGACCATTTTCAGTATATTTGAATGTTTTACCTGCGATTGCTAAGTTATCTAAGTATGCTTTTACTACTGGTGGGTAGCTAAAGTTCCACATTGGAGTTACGAATACATAACGATCTGCATGCATAAATGTTTCTAAGTTTGTGTTCATTGCTGCTACTTTTTGTTGTTGAGCTTCCGTTAAAGTTTCAAAGCCTTCACCTGCTGCAAATTTACCCCAAGCAGCAAATACATCTGCATCGATTGCTGGTACAGTAGTATTGAATAGATCAATTGTTACAACTTCGTCTTGTGGATGCTCGTTTTTATAAGCCTCGATGAAAGCTTCCCCTACTGCCATTCCGAAAGAACCTTCTGCTGAATTTGGATTTGCTGTAATAAATAGTACTTTTGTCATTGTATTCTCTCCCTTTTCTCTCTTTATCTTTAATTCAAGATTTGTTTTTTAAAAGTTAATAACTTACCTTATGTAAGTATAATACAAAAAGTTTTAATCAATGTCAATAAAAAATAGCTACTTTTTTTTCGTAAGTTAATGATTTATTTTGCTTCTCTAAAATTCAGTATGCAGATATTAAGAATTCTTACATATAAAAAGGCTACCTCTACAAATGATAGAGATAGCCTTTTTTTACATATTATTTTTGAAAAACATGTTTCACTTTTTCAGCTGGAATGTTACTTCCGCCTCTACCTTTTACATCTTCAATCATCATTGTAATGACCATATCTGGTGAATTTAAATCAAATGCAGCGAACCAGCCTAGTTCTTTTCCTTCGGCCTCTTTTGATACTTTTAATTCCGCTGTACCTGTTTTTCCAGCAAGCGTCTTACCATCAATTTTAGCAATTTTCCCAGTACCATCTGGATCATTAATTACTTTCGTCATAGCAGTTTTTAATATATCCTGATTGCCTTTTGAAATGACATTCTCTTTCCAAACTTTCGGTTGCTTATCTGTTTTAATAATATATGGAGAAGGTATGTTTCCATCATTAACAATTGGTGCGTACGTTAATGCTAGATGGAGTGGCGTCATTAATACTTGTCCTTGTCCATAACCTGTGTCTGCCATTTGAATATCATTTTTAATACCATCATTTGCGATTTTAGAAGCTGGGAATCCATATTCAATTGGTAGTTTCTCATCGAATCCGAATTTTTTTGCTTCACTCATAAATTTATCTTTTCCAATTTTCAAAGCTTCTTGTGCGAAATAAATATTATCCGAGTATTTCATTGCTTTATCAAAATCAATCGGATTTGCATCTTTCACACGTGTTACATAATAGTTACCCCAAGAAGAATCTTTTGTCCATTTCAATCCTTCTATTTTCAACTCTTCTTTTGGATCAATTGTTTTCGTTTCAAGACCGATTGCAGCTGTAATAGGCTTAAATACAGATCCTGGAACTGATAATTGTGTAAATCGATTTGTCATCGGTTTCTTCGGATCATTATTTACTGCATCACGTTGCGCTTTTGATGCCCCTCTTGTGAGAGTATTAGGATTATAAGCTGGCGTGCTCACAAGTGCAAGTGTTTCTCCAGTCTTTGGATTAATTGCTGCACTTGACCCTACCTCATTTTTCATTTCATTATAAATTTCGCTTTGAACTGCACTGTCAATCGTTAAAGTTACATTTTCTCCATCAACAGCTTCTGTTTTTGCTAAATTTTTAATTTCTTTTCCTTGCGCATCTTCTACGAAGACACGACCACCTTTTTTACCGCGTAGCTTTTCTTCCAGTACTTGCTCTAAACCAGCTTTACCTACTGGATCATCAGCTTGATAGCCTTTCTTTTGAAGCGTTTTTAAATCTTCAGCATTCACTTTTCCAATATAGCCAGTAAGATGTGCTGCTTCTTCTCCTAATGGATATGAGCGAACATTTACTGGCTTTGTTGCAACACCCGGTAAATCTATGTACGTATTTTGTGTTGCTCCTTCAGGCAATATTCCCATTGGTACAAGGTAATTTGGCTTTACCCATTTAGCTGCTAGTTTTTGATCAATTTCTTCGACAGACATATTTAGTAACTTCGCTACCGTTTCTTTCGTTTGCGGAGCAGCATCCCCTAACTGTTCAGGAATCATTCCGATTTCAGAGGCTTTACCATTTACCGCAAGATATTTACCGTTACGGTCATATATTTCTCCACGTTTTGGTTCTGTCGTTTGCATACGTACCTTACTATCTTTTGTCATCCCTGGGAATATAAAATCAGGAGTCCAATCTATTTTCCAAGATTCTTTATCTCCATCTTTTTCTTTCACCATTTTTGCTTCATGGCCAAAAGTGATCTTACCACCAACTGTATCCATGCTTACTTTAAAAGGAACAGGGCCTTCATCTTTTTTATCTTCTTTTACTTCCCCTGTTTCTACTTTTAAATCTTTCACTTCAATGCCAGAATAAATTTTTTCATATTTCTCAGTGAACTCTTTCTTTGAAATATCTTTTTTTGCCTTTTCTGATAATTGATCATACATTTCTGCAAATTTTTGTTTATTCCATGCTTTTACATATGTATCAAACGCTTCTTGTGGTTTTTCTTCTTTACCGCATCCAACTAACATGAATGTTAAGCAAAGAAAAAGAATCCCCCATATCTTTCTCAATCCATTCTCCTCCTCTTTCTATATTAGTACTTTTGCAAATTTTAGCATTTTTTACATGCTACCTATCATTATAGCACTATCGAATCTCATCTATAAACTTATATTGGTGAATATAAATAAAAAGATTGATGCGAATTCTCACATCAATCTTTTTTATTATTGTTGTTTCTCATATACGTGGTAATAATACGTATACGGGTTTTTTTCATCCGTTAAACCTTTTTCTACAAAAATCTCTTCCCAATTTGTCATATCTATTTCTGGGAAGAATGTATCTCCTTCAAATGCATGATGGATTTTTGTTATATATAACTTGTCTACATAAGGTAAAAAGAGATCGTAAATTTGAGCTCCACCAAAAATAAATATTTCCTCTTCATTTTTACATAGTTCAAACACTTCTTCTACAGAATGTGCTACTTCACAACCTTCAACATGATACCCTTCATTACGAGTTACAATAATATTACGTCTGCCAGGTAGTGGTCTACCAATCGCTTCGTAGTTCTTTCTACCCATAATAAGTGAATGACCCATCGTTGTTTTCTTTACATACTGTAATTCACTTGGTAATCGCCAAGGTAAATTATTATCTTTACCAATTACTCTATTTTCGTCCATTGCAACCATAAATGAAACAATCATCTTTTCATCTCCTCTACAATTATACTGCAACCGGTGCTTTAATTGCTGGGTGTGGATCATATCCTTCAATCGTTAAATCTTCCATTTCAAAATCAAACACAGATTTCACATCTGGATTTAATGTAAGTTTCGGGAATGGACGTGGTTCACGTGCCAATTGCTTTTCTACTTGCTCAAAATGATTCGTATAAATGTGAGCATCTCCAATTGTATGAACAAATTCTCCTACTTCAAGTCCGCATTCATGTGCAATTAAATGTGTTAGTAGCGAGTAGCTTGCAATGTTAAATGGAATTCCAAGGAATATATCCCCACTTCTTTGATATAGCTGACAAGAAAGTTTGCCATCCGCTACATAAAATTGGAATAACGTATGACAAGGAGGTAATGCCATACTTGGTACATCTTCAGGATTCCAAGCAGAAACAATTAGACGTCGTGAGTCCGGTGTTTTTTTGATCATTTCAATTACATCTTTTAATTGATCAAGCGTCTCACCAGCTGTTGTTTTCCAGGCACGCCACTGCTTTCCGTATACGTCTCCTAAATATCCATATTTATTTGAGAAATCATCATCTTCTAAAACGTTCTTTTTAAACAATTCCATTTGCTCATCGTACTGTACTTTAAATTCCTCATCTTGTTGTGAGCGAAGACCGAAATCAGTCATATCAGGACCAGTATATTCGTCACTTTCTACCCAGCTCTTAAATGCCCATTCATTCCAAATGTTATTATTATGCTGCAATAAATAGCGAATATTTGTGTCACCTTTCATAAACCAAAGCAGTTCACTTGCTACTAGGCGAAACGGTACTCTCTTTGTCGTTAATAAAGGAAAACCTTTACTTAGATCAAAACGCATTTGATATCCAAATACAGATACAGTGCCTGTCCCTGTACGATCTTCTTTCTTCGTACCATGCTCCATTACATGGCGGCATAAATTTAAGTATTCATATTCAGCATGTTTCATATGTAGAAAAACCTTCTTTCAATCTTATATGAAATTTATCATAACATGAAAAACAGTGAATTTAATAATCTTGATTAATAAAATTTCATTTCATTAATTCTTACAAAATTATTAACTTTCCATAATTAAAAAGGTTTTCATTTTCTATTACCGAAAGTATAGTGCGGTAGAACAAAATTTATATTTGGAGGTTAGAAGTATGTCTAAAATTGAAACTCCTGTTATGACTTCTTTACAAACAACGGTTGAAAAAATGATGAAGGATTTACATGTTCCTGGTTGTGCTGTAGCTGTTATAAAAGATGGTGAAGTTATTATTTCAGAAGGTTTCGGCTATCGTAATATAGAGACAAAAGAGGCTGTTACACCGAGTACTCGGTTCGCAATTGGTTCCTCAACGAAAGCTTTTGGCACACTTTCATTAAGTTTATTAGCACAACAACAAAAATTTAATTGGGATAGTCCTGTCCAGTCTTATATACCTAACTTCTCTTTATCAGAACTACTTGCTAGCTCACAAGTTACAGGACGAGACTTAGCTTCTCATCGCACTGGGGTAAGTCGTCATGATGCTCTTTGGTACAGCTCTTCTTTAACTCGAAAAGATATAGTAGAAAAAATAAAACATTTATCACTTGATGCTCCGTTCCGTACAGCATTTCTTTATAACAACTTAATGTATGCGACAATTAGTTATATTGTAGAAAACATTACGAATCAAACATGGGAACAATATGTTACAGAACATATTTTAGAGCCTTTAAATATGGATCAAACAAACTTCTCTGTTACAGACTCACAAAATACAGACAATTACGCATTACCTTACGTTGAAAATGAGGGTGAAATAAAAGAAGTTCCATTCCATAATATTGATACAGTTGGTGCTGCTGGATGTATTAATTCTACAATTGAAGATATGGCAAATTGGATACTTCTTCACTTAAACAAAGGGAAATTTGGAGATCATGAACTAATCTCCCCTGAATTATTACAACAACTGTTTACACCACATAATTCAATTCCAGATCAACCAGCTTTATCACTTCCTGAATCTCCATTAAATAGTTATGGGCTTGGTTGGTTTATTAGCGCTTATCGTGGTTATAAAATGATTCATCACGGCGGTAATATCGATGGATTTTCAGCGTTTGTTTCATTCATGCCAAATGAAAATGTAGGTCTTGTTTTATTGACGAATGCTGGAGGTACATTACTTCCTATTTACCTAGCAAACCAAATTTACGACGAACTACTCGGATTAGAGTCCATCGACTGGCATAAACGTGCTGTAGAAGATAGTGAAAAAATGAAGGAAATGATGAAAGAAGCAACCGAATCCATCCCTGAACAAACGAAAGGGACTACACCTTCTCACAAGTTAGAGGACTACACTGGTACATTTGAACATCCTGCTTATGGGACATTACAAGTAAACAAACGAGATGATTCGTTATATGTACAATTTATGGAGATGGATATTCAATTAGGGCATCATCATTACGACGTATTCTCCGCACCAATTGACTTGTTCCAAACAAAAATGAATCTATTATTTGCATATGAAATGAATGTGAGTGGAGAATTCCCATCTCTTCAATTGCATGTACCTGCAATGCTAAGTACTCAACCTCTTACATTCACTAAAATTAAATAGTTATTTTAATAGAGGGAAGCTTTCGCTTCCCTTTATTTTTCATCATTCTCCCTACTTTTCACTATGCTTTAATATAAAATTCCCCATTTCAATTGCTAAATCTTCACTTTGAGGATAAACACCTACGTTATCTCCATAAGCGTGCCCTAATCCTCGATAAAGGACTGTTTCGGTATCCACTCCTCTGTTAGTTAATTTAGCTGCATAAGCTAAACATTCTATCATTAGGAAATCATGCTCTCCTACTGTAATAAATGTACTTGGATAACTTGGTGATACATCAACATATGGGCTTAAATACTTAGAATTAATTTCTTTCGTACCAAGTACTTCTGACATACCTCCAACCATTGAATGCATAATAGTAAGCATTTTTTCTAATCCTTTTTTATACTTTGGAGCGATTTCATATTTATCTATACTCCAAGAATAAAATTCATCTTCAAAGTCACACATATTAAGTGTTGGATATAGAAGTAGCTGTCCTTTAACGAGATTTCTACCCTCTTCCCTATCTTTAGTCGTACAATATTGCGTTAAGTTACCTCCAGCACTATCACCCGCAACAAAGATATTATTCTTATCGCCGCCCAATGTGTCAGCATTCTCATAAATCCACTTTAAAGTTGTATAACAGTCTGTATGCCCAGTTGGAAAAGGATTTTCCGGAGCTAATCGATAATCGACAGAAATGGCTAGTACATCTATTTTCTCAACTATCAATTTCACAAGCTCTTCAACCACATCTGGTGATCCTGCCATAAATCCGCCACCATGAATAAAGTATAGAATTGGTGCATTCTCTCGTTTTGAACTACTATTATAAATTCTTATCGGAATATCAAATCCATCTTCAGCTTTCACAGTTTGATGCATAATATTAATATCTTGAGTGACAATGGGAACACTTTTAATCGCATTAAATTGTTTCCTCATATTCTTTACTGATTTTTCAGAAGCATCCATTTTCATCATATTTTTAGGCATAAATCTCATTACATTCATTTGAACCTTCATATCCTTATAAAGACGTGGATCCATAGCACCTTTTTCATCACAATCTGGTATGTTTTTTACTAAGATTTTTGCTCCCTGTAAGTTAATGTTTTCTTGTTTTTCTTGTATTTTTTCTAAAAGGGTTAAGTCATACTTTCTAGTCATCCAGTATTCATCCTCTCTTATTTTAAGCGTTTTCATTTTTAGAGATTATATAAATTCCCTTTAAACCTTACTTCATTGTTATTATTAAATTAAAAACGTTCCATGTACAAAATGTAACATGGAACGTTTTTTTATTGTTGTTCATATTTGATTGAATTATTGTCATTTTTTGATATGAATTTCTTCCTATACTGTAATGGTGTATATCCATATTTATCTTTAAACTGTGAAATAAACGATTTTATATTTGGAAATCCGTGTTTTACTGCTATATCTTGTACAGAACTTGTACTTCTAATAATATCTTCATAAGCCTTATAAAGCCTATACCTCATTAAAAAAGTGGTGAAATTTGATCCAAACGATTTTTTGAACATGCGTGAAAAATGTTCTTCACTTACAAAAAAATGTTTAGCCACATCTTTTAGTTTCAGTTCTTCATTATAATGTTTGTAAATATACGTAATCATTTCCTTCTGTCTATTTCCAAGTTGAAAATTATTGTCTATATTCTCTCCAACTTTGCAATATCGCAATAAAATATAAACAATTTCATAAATTAAACTATTAATTTTTATGTAACTTAAATCATCAGAATGTATGACTAACTCTTTTAATTCATAAAATATTTGCCTAAGATTCGTTTTCTGAACGATGGATTCCACTATATTGAATCTATATTTATCAAAATCTTCATTTACCTCTTTAAGAAATTCATATGAAATAATTAACATCATTACTGCACAACTTGTATTCTCTACTTTTTCAAATTCATGAACATCTCCACTATTTACAAAAATAAATTCGCCAGCAGATACTTTCTTTTTTTGCCCATTTACATACAAAAATACTTCTCCATTAACTACTAAGCTAATTTCAATACTTCTATGCCAGTGAGGAGGAATATAATAGTGAAAATCAGTAGGAAACATCGTATCTTCTATGTATTCAACCATTCCTGGAATTCTATCACGTAATTTTATTTCTTCATATTTACCTTGCCTGACTTTCAATAACCCACCCCCTTTTTTTATTATAATAGAGACGTCAAGTTTCTCCTTCTACTTCCACATTCGATATATAATTCCATTAGGGTTATAAAGATTAATCGAATAGTCCTCATCCGAATAATAATTCATTTCAATATGACTTCGGATAAATTTCACATTATTAACAGCAAGAAGCTCTGCTATCTCATCAACCCCTTTCCTATAAATAGCTTTGTAATAAACATTCTTCGTTCCTAATGTTTGTAATAAAACCCCTATCAAAATAAAGGATAATACATATAAAACACAGAATTCTTTTATTCAACTAATTAAATTATAAGGAGGAAAAACTATGTACACAGAAATTTTTAAAGAAGTTGTTTCGATTACTCATCACGATTATTCAGGCTGTTTAGATAAGGAAGGATGGGACGATCCCGCTACTTATTTACATACAGTTGAGAAACTAGAGAAACTTGGAGAACTAACACCAGTACAATTTACTGAAATTGTGCGTGATTACTTACTAGACTTTAAAGATAATCATATGTTTTTCAAAATGTACTCTAACAATCAACCTCTTAACAGTGTTGGCTTCCAAGTGAAAAGATACGAAGATCGCCTATATATTACATCCACTTCACAAGAAATAAGAGTGAAAAAAGGGCAATCTATTCTAGCATTAGATAATATGAAAATTCCTGAGTTATTAATAAAATATAAGAAGTATTTAAATGAGAATACATATGAACGTGAAAAATGGGATTATGTTTTATTACAATCATCAACTTGTACACTTATAGATGAAGATGGAATAACCGAAACCATTACTTTACAAAAGTATAAACAAAATGAATACACGCCTATTTATTCATTTAAAGAGCATAATAAAGACACACTCTTAATTACTTTGACTGATTTCGCAAATACTGAAGCTATTAATACATTATTAGACTCACACAAAAATGAGCTTAATTCTTTTCCGAACTTAATTATTGATGTGCGTTTAAATCGTGGTGGAAGTGATGATGCATTTTTCAAATTACTTCCTTACTTATTTGAAGACAAAGAGATCTCCCTTTTAGATTCTTCAGATACAATGCAATTGAATCATACGGAACGAAACTTTCATTTACGTATGAAAGACATCGAAATGGAAGATTACGATTCTTTAGACGAACTTTCCAAATTATTCACTGATATATTTATTCAAGATTTAAAAAAGAATTATAAAAAAGGATTCGTTACATTTGATACTTCTGAGTTACCAAAAGAACTTCAATCATTAAAAATACACGGAAGAAAATCACCTAATAGAGTAGTTATATTAACAGATGTTACATGTGGAAGTTCTGGTGATTCTTTTGTAGAAGTTGCAAAAAAATCATTGAAAGTAAAAGTAATAGGTCGTCCGACTGCTGGTTTAAATGATTATTCTAATTTAGCAGTGATGGAATGGGCTGATACATTCGCTCTTTACTATCCTACTTCACGGCTTTCTAGTATAGATAAAGGCAAAGGAATGTCTGGAATTGGTATACAACCACATATACATATCCCGTGGACTCCGGAACATATACAAGAAGATGTAGATTTAAAGTTAGCATTACAACTGCTTCAAAACGAAGAATGGTAAAAAATAAAGGTAGATGTGAATCACACCTACCTTTTCTATTTCATATCAATCTTTTCTGGTTGAAACCAAATTGGCTTTAATAACTCAAAGTTTTTATGATCCTCTAAAACGATAGTAAGGCGTTCTAACGTATCATCTAACATATGTGGTGCTGCTCGTAATGACCAGACAACTGATGAGAAAACCGTCATGCCAACATATACCGCATATAAATTCCAGAACTCCTCTGGTATTTTCCCATTAAAGTAGCCTTCTATTTGTCCGATTGAATAAGGAATACTAATGTCTCTTGCAAATAGTGCAATCTTTACGAAATCATGAAGTGGATCGCCCCAGTCATAGCCATTAAAATCAACAACACCTACATATTTCCCATCTCGCACAATTATATTTTCTAAATGAAAATCATCGTGTTGAAATCGATTTGGACGGTTCTTTACATATATTTCATTTTCATCTATAAACTTTATGATTTTATCATCATTTTTTATTTTTATTCCACATGTTTTATATGCCTCTACATATTTTTGGTGTTTTTTCATTGCTCTTTCATACCATGGAAGAATATCCTCAGGAGCTTCATATGTATGCATTTTTGCTAAATCTTTTCCTGCCTCTATACCAATCTCATATTGTTCTTTTGGTGAATACGTAGGCAATAGTTTCTTCGCATCTTCCCCTTCTATATATGAGAAAATACTATATACACCTTCTTCTTCCAATATACCTATTTCAATCGGCCTTTGTGCCTGTACGTTACGTTTTATCATTTCATTTAAAATTTGAAATTCGATTTTCCTTCTTTCATACTCTTGTATATCGCCAATCCGTAACAAATATTTTTCATTATCAATTGTCGTAACTATATATTTCTTATCAGGAGAGAAACCTTTAGAAATTTCTTCAATATTAACTGCATCTTTTACTATCTGTATATTGTTTTGCCATGCTGTAATAGTTTTCATTTTTATTCCCCTTATATTTCTACATTTGGTCTATACGCTACTTCTCTATGAATAGCTTGTTATCTAGGCCCTAAAGTACTTACGATTTCCTCGTCTACTTCCTTAAAATACATTTCACTTTCTCCCGTACTATATGATACTATATTTACCTTTCTTCATCCAATTATGGAAAAAATCATATCATAAAAAGAAATGGACTCCTCTAATTTGCTACCCCAAATTCAATATGATGAATACCAGCTCGAAGTATATTCATATTAAGAATACACCCCTTGTACTACTTGCACAATTTCCATCGGTGTATTGACCGTATAATCTGGTGCATCTTTTTTCACTGTTTCAATAACATCATACCCCCAAGATACCCAAATTACGTTCACCCCGGCCTTTTTACATGCTGCTACATCTCGCTGTTCGTCACCAACGTATAACATATCTTTCTCTGTTATCTTTTTGGATTTTAAAAACCTTTTTATCATTTTATCTTTCCCGAACAAATTTTTTGAACAATACACTTCTTGAATATTTTCTATATCATTATTGTGTAAAAATGCCCGAATGTGCTCTTCTGAGTTCGAGGATATGACTGCAATTCCATAGCCTTTTTTATGTAGTTCATCTAAAACATCCTTCATCCCATGGAACAAAACGAGATCTTTTATAGCAGGTTGATACAATTTATAAAACTCTAGTGCTAAGATCGGTAGTTTATACAGTGGTACATCGAGTTGTTTGCATCTCTCTGGCATCGTTAGTTTACGTAAATACTCAATTTCTTCTTTCCTTACCGATTTATATCCGTGCTTTTCAGCAAGTTGATTATAAATTGGTACAAATATATTTTGTGAATCTACTAATGTGCCATCAAAGTCAAAAACAATATACTTTTGCATTCCCATACTCCCTTTGCTTCTTTTTTTCTAAACCTATCTTATTCAACACCATAGTTGTCTTACCCTTCTACAAAAATAAAAAAGAACAAGATTTTCTCTTGTTCTTTTAAGAAAGCCATTTTGGCGGTACATTCGTATTCCAATAAATATTTCCTAATTCATGGTGTCCTGAGTACCCATCATCAAAACGGTGATAGTGGAAATTAAAATAATAACCATCTTGCGGTGGATGATCTCTTCTTACATGAAATCGCAATAAGTCATTTCCTGATTTCGTGTCATACACATGAAAAATCTTTTCATTATTTCCGCCAGCTGGCCTTTGAGAAATCGCTAATGATTGTAATGACTCCTCTGGTACATCACTTGCAAGCTCAGCAATTGCCTCTTCAATTTTCGGTAATATTACATCTTTAAACTCATCTTCAATTACTGGACCAATTTTAGTGCCAAACTTTTGCATCGACTGCTTCTCTGCTTCTAGCATTGCATAAGTAATAAAAGTATCGGTGGTTAACCTGTCATTCGTTTCTTCATATGTATAGGACGTACTCTCCAAATTTTGTTGCCCAGCTGTACTCGTAGGCTTATCCGCAGCTTTGGCATTATCAAGCAATATGGAAGGAGGCGTCACTAAACCAAATGTAAATACGGTAATTAATGCGACTAAGGTTTTTCTAAACCAATTTGGCATTTATGTTCCCTCCCTTTCACTCATTATATTTTATATAACGGTTGTTTCTTCTATTATACAAAATGATTGTAATTTTTGCACTTTACAATTTTGTTAACGTTCACATATTTTTCACTTGAATATGAAATTGTAAGATTTCATACAATATAAATACAACAACAATGAGGAGGCAATCAGATGACTTTAGATGTCATGTATTCCGCCGCAAGCATACTCGTTTTAGTATATTTTCTTTATCAATGTGTAACAGATTAAAAAGAGCCGTTTTTAGGCTCTTTTTCTACGGTAAAAATACAATCCAACCAATCCATACTATGAAAATAACCCCGGCAATTACAGCTGGTAATAAATAAAAATGAGAAAGGATCACTATTCCATACAAAAGTAGTACTGGAAGTAATAAATAGCGATCTGCCTTCCATCTTAACAATAGTAATTTCCCTTCATCACAATATAAATGAAGAAACATTTTTTTCGTAAATTCATTCCAATAATCGCGCGCATAACGAGAAATTCCAACTAAAGCAAATGCAAGAATAATAGCTGCAATCCACCTCGGACTCATGATAATACTAACAGTACTTATACAAACAATTTGAATATAAAATATTCGTGCACTACTTGTACGGAAAAATTCTTTTAAAAAGGATTCAACAATACGAGAATCTTTTTTCTTCCCTAATAACTTTTTAGAACGTGGAAACATCCACGGTTTTTTATTCGAACTACTCGGTTTAGCTGTATGACCACCAACTTGCATAATCCCACTCGTCCAGCGCATACTCTCTTCTTTCTCTTTCTCAATTTCTTTAAAAAAGCAATTTTTATAATTTCGTTTTTCTTTTATCAATACGATAATTAGAAAAATTGCTAGACCGATACTTGGTATAGCATAAAATGGATTTTTATAAATAAGAAACAGACTCAATCCAAAAAAGGATAGACTTATAGAAGATATTACATTTTTTATAATCCAGAGTAGCCATCGTTTCCCCACTCGTACATGAATAAATCTCGTTAATAACGACAACATAAATCGAAATACTGTAAATAATAACCAAAATAATACGACTTGTATCTTCGTCACTCCGATACTTTTCATCAACACTGGTAACATAGCAACTACTACCACTACATTCGTTATCGCTATTCGAATAAACGTATATGTCATACCGTACTGCATTAACTTTTGCATGTGAGCAGGGTACGAAATTAAAAACAAACTATCCGCTTGTTCAAAAAATGAGCGAACTCCTCTTGAATATGTAATCACATAAAATACAAGTAGACCTAATCCGAAATAAACGGTCTCCCCCATCGATAATTCTTCTATCCATAGTGAACGATAATAAATTCCTATAAATATAAGTGCTGGGATAATAATATATAGTGCAACTGTCCAATCAGTTATAGAACGTATGGACTTCCATTTACGCCCCATTTCATGGCGCAATCTTTTATAAAATTGTTGTTTAATCATGCTGTTCACGCCTAACGATTACATCAAAACAGTCTAATAATGAACTCCCTGGCATTTCAGCTAACTTTTGGATAGATTCTAAATGTCCATCTGCGACTAATGTACCTTGTGAAATGAGTAAAAATCTCTCACAAATTCTTTCAGCTGTATCTAATACGTGCGTACAAAGTAAAATTCCTGCACCGCGTTCTTTCTCTTTATATAAATAACTTAAAAACTCTTTCGTAGCTACTGGATCTAAGCCGATAAAAGGTTCATCAATGATATAAAAATCTGGTTCAGTTAAAAACGCCAAAATGAGCATCGATTTTTGTTTCATTCCTTTTGAAAACTTTGATAAATACTCATGTTTATGTTTATCCATTCGAAACATATGTAATAATTCTTCAGCTTTCCTTTCCCAGCTTCCTCCCTCATTCTCGCGAGCAGCCATTAATAGTTCAATATGTTCCCAGAGCGTTAAATAATCATAATATGTCGGATGCTCCGGCACATATGCATAAGGGTTCTTTTTTTCACCGAATGATATTTCACCATTCATATTTACAAGTAAACCTAGCATTGTTTTAATCGTCGTACTCTTCCCAGCACCATTCGCACCAATAAGTGCAACTAATTCACCTTTTTCAATCGAAAAGGCAATATCATGAATTGTCTTTTCCCCTATATCATATCCGGCAGAACGGATATTCACGTCTAACATACATTCCCCTTCTTTCCATTTCCAATACAATCAAGGAAAAGAATAACATATAACTATCTATATATCATTATAAAATATTCATTTTCATAGCAGGAATAAATATCTTTTAGTAGAATACTTAATGTTTGATTACATTTTATTGGAGTGGATAATATGTCCTTTCATATACGTGAAGCTACGATAGACGATATAGATGCACTTTGTTCTTTAACGAAAGAATTAAAAGGTTCCTCTATTTCCTATGAAGATATGAACAACCGATTACAATTCGTACAAATGAGTCCCTTTGATTTTTTATATGTTTATGAGGAAGAAGACACTATATTTGGATTACTTGGGTTTCGTATACGTGAAAATTTAGAAGATATAACTCGTTATGGGGAAATTTCAATTATTAGCGTTGATTCTACAATCCGGCGGAAAGGCACTGGACAAGTATTAATGGATTATGCAGAACAATTAGCCAAAAAACATAATTGCATTGGTACATGGCTAGTTAGTGGAACAAATAGAGTAGAAGCACATCCTTTTTACAAAAAATTAGGATATGAAGTGAATGGATATCGATTTGTAAAACATTTTTAAACTATTTATACATGGAAAGGACTAAAAAATATGACAAACATCGAAGCTATTTTTATTGATCGTGACGGTACAATTGGTGGTGATACTACAATACATTATCCAGGTTCTTTTACATTATTTCCTTTTACAAAAGCAGCTCTACAAAAACTAAAAGCTCAAAATATAAAAATCTTCTCTTTCACAAACCAGCCAGGTATCGCAGACGGGATAGCGACTGTTGCTGATTTTGCAAAAGAATTAAAAGGGTTCGGCTTTGATGATATTTACGTATGTCCTCATAAACACGGTGATGGTTGTGAATGCCGCAAACCAAGTACAGGTATGCTGCTACAAGCAGCCGAAAAACATGGGCTTAATTTAACAAAATGCGCTGTAATTGGTGATCGCTGGACTGATATCGTTGCAGGAGCAACAGTACATGCAACGACGATATTAGTTCGAACAGGCGCTGGATATGATGCTTTACATACGTACCGAGACAAATGGGCACATATTGAACCAAACTACATTGCAGAAAACTTTGAAGATGCTACAAATTGGGTTTTAGATCAACTATAATACAAATTAAAAGAGACGTTTTCACAATGAAAACGTCTCTTTTAATCTTATATTTCTTTAAAATGTTAATTCATAATGGAAATAACGATTATCTCTCAAATAACCATTTTCAGCGTATAATCTCTGCGCTGATAAATTATCGATTTCCGTTTGTAATTTTACACCTTTTGCACCATTTTCTAAGGCAAATTCTTTAGCAGCTTCTAGTAATTTTTTACCTGTTCCTGCTCCGCGCTTAGTGGCTTGTACAAACAGATCATTTAATATCCATAATTCCTTCATCGAAATGGAAGAAAATGATGGATATAATTGTGTGAATCCAATATATTCACCGTCTTCAACTGCCACGAAAATAACGGATTCTTTTCTCTCGATTCGATTTCGTAAAAATACTTTTGCTCCTTCTAGATCGGAATCTTGTCTATAAAACATACGATAGTTATTAAAAACTGATGCTAGTCCATCTAAATCTGCAATTGTTGCCTCATATATTCTCATTTTACTCCATTCCCCTTCCAATACTGTCTCATTATATCTGTTGCCCATTTAGGCTGTACAATTTCTTCTTTCGGCATAAACTCTTTCATTATCGGCTTTATATCCAATATAGGGGTGCCATCAATAGCATCTAACCCCTCAACAATAATTGATTTACCTTCTCTTTTGATCACCTTTACAATTGTGGATCCTATGCGATTCGGACGATTTTTCCCGCGCTGTGCAAAAATGCCTACTTTAGGATAATCATGATTATTTCTAGGATGTCTAGCAAAATATTGAATTTGTTCATCAGCTACTTTATGAAAGTAAAAAACAACTTCAATGTGAGAAAAATCTTCAATCCCTTGTATACTTTCTTCTGTATACGTTTCAGTTAAAGTAATATAGGATATTACTTCTCCCCACTCATCGTCTTTTATTTCCTTTCTTTCATTATGTACAAATGCGATTGGTTGAACTGAAAACATACGCATTCCCCCTTAAATGTAACCACTTACATTATAAAATATTTTCTGAATGTTTTCCACAAACACGAATTAGGTTACATAATATAATTATAATCTATTTTGTAAAGCGAAATTAACAGCTTCAACTGCATGTATATGAGCTGTGTCAAATATCGGAATAGATACGTCTTCCTGCTTTATTAATAATCCTATTTCTGTACAACCTAATATGATTCCTTGCGCCCCTTCTTGTACTAGCTCTTCTATAACTCTTTTGTAATACTCTCTAGATTGAGATGTTATCTTTCCTAAACACAATTCTGTATATATTACTTCGTTTAGCTTATCTCTATCCTTTTTTGATGGAACCATTACTTTTATATGATTTTCTTCTATGCGTAATTTATAAAAGTCTTGCTCCATTGTATATTTAGTTCCAAGTAAACCAACCTTTTGAATATCTTTCCTTTTAATTTCTTTTGCAGTTGCATCAGCGATATGTAACACTGGAATATGAATATTCTCCTTTATTTTCTCAACTACTTTATGCATTGTATTTGTGCAAATAATAATAAAATCTGCTCCTCCTCTCTGTAACGAATATGCTGCATTTCCTAATATTTCTCCTGCTCCATCCCAATCTCCGCTAGACTGGAATCGTTCAATCTCTTCAAAGTCTACACTATTAATCATACATTTTGCTGAATGTAATCCTCCTAACCTCTCTTTTATTTCTTCATTTATGATTCGATAATATTCAGAAGTTGATTCCCAGCTCATGCCACCAATTAAACCTATTGTTTTCATTACACAACACCCACCTTATACTGTTTTTTAAAACTAATCACAACATTTTATTATGTATATTATACATAATAAAACAAGACTTTACGTTTTTAATATAAAGTCTTGTTTTAACTATTTCCAAGGAAATTTTATAAGAATATTCTGAAATTAATGATCTAATGTTTTTATAGAATCTTCATATTGATAATGAAAACACTCTCGATACAACTGTTTAATTTCATCATATGATGGCACACGTGGATTATTTGCTGGACTTCCACTTTCAATTGCATCTGATGCCATTTTAGAAATAGATTTTTCAAATTCAACTTCACCAATTCCGTATTCTTTTAAGTTTGGAATTCGGAGATCAAAACAAAGTTTTTTTATTTCCCTCAGCGTGTAGTCTGCTACTTCTTCATCACAATAGGAATACAAATCTTTATTTAAACAACGCCCAATTTTCGCTAGTCTTTTTACTGCATTAACTTTTGTATATTCTAAAACTGTAGGTAATAGTATTGCATTCGATATACCATGTGGTACATGAAATAACGCCCCTACTGGCCTGGACATTCCATGAACTAATGTAACAGATGCATTTGAAAATGCGATTCCAGCTTGTAAGGATGCTATCATCATCGCTTCTCTTGCCTCCATATTCTCTCCGTCTTCATATGCAATACGTAAATATTTCATAATACTTTCAATGGCGGAAAGAGCTAGTACATCTGTAAGTGATTGTGAAACTCTAGAAATATATGCTTCGACTGCATGACACAATGCATCTATCCCTGTTGCTGCTGTAATATGAGGTGGTACCGAACGCGTTAAAATCGGGTCAATAATCGCTACTTGCGGGGTGAAGTTTGGATGCTTCATCATCATTTTTACATCTGTTCGTTTATTCGTAATTACTGCTACACTTGTTACTTCCGATCCAGTACCAGAAGTTGTTGGGATTGCAATAAGTGGTAGCGGATCATTGTCTATTTCCATATTCTTTTGGACGTAATCTTCCACTTCTCCACCATTTGTATATAACACCGAAACTGCTTTCGCAGCATCAATACAACTTCCACCACCAATACCTATAATAAAATCACACTTTCCTTCTTTACAAATAGATAACGCTTCTAACACATGTATATTGGTAGGTTCAGCATTTACTTTATTATATGTAATAACTGTAATACCTTTCGTATTTAGTTGTTGTATACACCTCTCAACATATCCTAAATCCTCCATAATTGTATCCGTAACTATAAACGCTCTTTTCCCTAACTTCTTAGATTGTTCCCCCAGCTTTTCAAGCGAATTTCTTCCATATAATACAGACTTCGGCATACGAAACTCAGCAACTTCTTGCAAGTACTCCACCCCTTCTTACCCTAATTAATATTTTAGTTTATAAAATATCGACTTAATAAATTCCTGTTACTGTATAGAATGCAATAACTAAAAATACAGCAACCGTTTTCAAAATTGTAATAGCAAATATATCTTTGTATGACTGTTTATGTGTTAAACCTGTTACTGTGAGAATAGTAATAATTGCTCCGTTATGTGGTAATGTATCCATTCCTCCTGATGCCATTGATACAATACGGTGCATTACTTCTAATGGAATATCAAATTGATTGGCCGCTGCAATAAACTTATCTCCCATTGCACTTAAAACGATCCCCATTCCTCCTGATGCAGAACCTGTAATACCGGCTAAAATATTTGTCGTTACTGCTCCATTTACTAAAGGATTTGTGAATGTGGCAGAAATGCCATCTCTCATAATCGCGAAGCCTGGAAGTGCTGCGATGACACCACCGAATCCAAACTCAGCTCCTGTATTCATCGTTGCAAGTAGCGCTCCACCAATACTTGTATTCAATCCAGCTTGAAATCCTGTTACTACTCGTCTCCAATATAATAATAACGTTGTTACAATACCTATAATAAGTGCCAATTCTACTGACCAAATTCCAACTACTGCACTTAATTCTACTTTTCCAAATGCTTTCATACCAATTGCAGAAAAATCAAAACCATTCGGATACCACTTCGGTATCATAATAGTAAATACCTTATTCATTACACCTACTAAAATAAGTGGTATAAAAGCAATCACTTGCTGAACTCTTGTAATTTCAATGCTTTTCAGTAATGGCATATCTTTTTGTTCTACTTGCACTTGCAAAGAAGCTGCCATTTCAGTATCCCCATCGTTAAAACCAAAATACCCTTCTCCTGCTGCCTTCGCCTTCTTACGTCTACTCTCTAAATATAGTAAACCTAACGTCAGTACAAAAATTGCCCCTACAATACCAAGTAGCGGCGCAGCATAAATGTCCGTTTTAAAAAATGTAGTAGGTATTACATTTTGAATTTGTGGTGATCCAGGTAGCGCATCCATTGTAAACGTGACTGCTCCAAGTACAATCGTTCCAGGGATTAAACGCTTCGGGATATTCGCTTGTCGAAACAGCTTAGCTGCGAACGGATATACAGCAAACACTACTACGTACACACTAACGCCACTATACGTTAAGATCGCACCCATTAATACAATCGCTAAAATCGTACGTTTTTCACCAACTAACTCAATAATTGTCTTTGCAATCGAATCTGCAATTCCTGACATTTCTACTACTTTCCCAAATATTGCTCCGAGTAAAAATACAGGAAAATATAGTTTAATAAAACCTACCATTTTCTCCATAAAAATATTCGAAAAGAAAGGTAATACAAAACTAGGCTCTGTCAAAAATACCGCAAATAATGCAAATATCGGTGCAAATAAAATAACAGAAAACCCTCTATATGCTACAAACATTAGTAAACTAAGTGCTAATAATATAATAACTAGCTCCAATTATACCCCTCCTTTAAACTGAAAATTCAAACTTTTATAGATAAACTTCTACTAATCTTTTGATTCTGACATCCCTCCTCTTATTCATACAAATTTTTCATGCTAAAAATGTCTAATTATAAGTATTCGATTACATATGAAAAATCCCTTTAAACATAAACGATTTCATCGTAATACGTTATAAAGGGATTTTCAGTCTCTATATTTACTTCTTTATCAAACTACTGTCTACACAAAAATGATGTAGTCCTTTTACATCATTTACTATATGAGTCGCACCAACTTCAGTCAATTCTGTTTCACTACCATAGCCATATAATACACCGATTGAAGCAATTCCATTATGATTCGCACCAATTATATCGTGTTTTCTATCTCCAATCATAACAATTTCTTCTTTATTAAGGGCTTCATTTGTTTGTAAAATATGAGCAATGATTTCTTCCTTTTTTATTCTCGTACCATTTAAATTACTTCCAAAGATACCCTCGAAATAATTTGTTAATTGAAAATTCTCTAGTACTTGTTCAGCAAATACAGTAGGTTTTGAAGTTGCTATAAATAAACGATTTCCGGTATCTTGTAATTGTTTTAAAAGATTTGTAATACTATCGTATACCTTATTTTCTAACAATCCACGCTGCTTTAAATATTCTCTGAAATAAAAAACAGCTCGTTCAACTTCTCCTTCATTCATATTGTACCTCTCTACGAATGATTGCTGGATGGGTGGACCAATAAATGAGTCTAATTCACTTACATGTAATTCTTCAATTCCAACCTTTTGTAATGCATACAATACAGAATTTACAATTCCTTCTTTCGGATCCGTCAATGTTCCATCTAAATCAAATAGAAATGTTGTGTACAAATTTAATCCTCCCGCTCCTTTTTACTTTACATATTATATAGAAGGCTTTTCGTGCCCACCTTTTACTATACTACCATTATTTATCTTTTCGAAAAATTATTTCTTCTATGTCACATACTTTCCGTTACAAAGTGTAAGACATATGATAAAGTTAAAAAGTTACAATTATTTTAATAGGAACTGGTGAATCTAATGTCAATTACGTTAATTGTTATAATGGCTTTCACAATTGTTATTCACGCAGTTGAAACGAGCTCTTATAGTATTCGTTTAGCTGGAGTGTAAAGAGAATTGCTGTTGCTTTGTCTGTCGTAGGCATGGTGTTACTTATTTCAAGAACATCTAACATGCTACAAGCCTTTTTAATCGGTGGGATTGTCGATGAGGCAAAACGAGACGCTTCCATTAATTTAGAACATACTATACGGCTCGTTCTATTATCCGCCTCTGTCGGTACTTTACTTGCGATTATACTGTATCCAACTTTGACCAAACTATTTGGATATGTCATTCAAAACTTTGAAACAGATGGTTCTTTCATTCGAATGATGAAAACAAATAACATTCAAAAATTAAAGTACACAAGAAAATACGTACGCTTCCCAAAATTAGAAATGATTCATAGACTGCGTATCGGTGGTATTCCAAAACGTATTATGCTTATTAATATGTTTGCTACTGCAATTTATACAGCTGGTGTTCTTTCAGCCCTATACGCTTCTTTTTTACTTCCAGCTTACGCAACAAAAGCTACTACAGCTTCTGGCCTTATTAATGGTTTTGCTACTATTTTATTAACAGTTCTGCTCGATCCACGTATCGCTCTTTTAACAGAGCGAGCTCTTCAATCAGAAGAAGGTGCAGAAGCAATGAGTAAAATGTATGGTTGGCTAATGATTTCTAGACTTTTCGGTACATTATTAGCACAACTATTATTCATACCAGGTGCTTACTGGATCACATGGATTATTAAACTGATGAATTAGTCCTCTATAAAAATAGTAGGTGGGATAACAAATGACTATACAAACAGAGCAAGATATAATTCGCTTAATTGAAAACGACGAATGGATGATGAACGTATTACAAATGGCAAAATCACTAAATTTACCTGATTGGTGGATTTGTGCCGGGTTTGTTCGCTCTAAAATTTGGGATACTTTACATAACTATGAAGCTAAAACAGCTATGCCTGATGTTGATGTGATTTATTATGATAGTCTACATAAAGATGAGATATACGAACAATCATTAGAAACGAAATTAATGAATATTGATGCTACGATCCCTTGGTCTGTAAAGAATCAAGCTCGTATGCATGTAGTGAATAATATGCCACCGTACTCTTCTTCTGTTGATGCTATTTCTAAATTTCCTGAAACGGCAACGGCTTTAGGGGTTACATTAGGCGAAGAAAAAAACAAAGTTATATTAACAGCTCCGTGCGGGATTGAAGATGTGCTTTCCTTACAAGTGAGACCAACAGATCATTTTCTTGAATCAAAAGAACGACTGCATATGTACAATACTAGAGTTACTAAAAAGAATTGGCAAAACAAATGGCCTAATATTACAATCACTTATCCAGAAATTTAGAAAGGGTGCTTCCCATTTATAGAAGCACCCTTTTCTTCATTTCAAAAAATGTATGACTGTTTCTGCAAATCGATCTGCTTCCTCATAATGTGGTGAATGACCACTCTCTTCAAAAGCGATATACTTGCCGTTTCGAGCATCTTTATTAAATATTTCAATTTGTTTTTCACACGTTACTGCATCGTGTTTTCCTACAATTAATAACATTGGATTTTGTATTTCTTTTATTTTTTGTAATAATGAAGTATGAACTGCGCCTTCTTCTTTTAATCTATCAAAATGAATTTTGGAGCGATTTGAAAATACTTCCCACTCTTCATCACTATATAAACTCTCGTCTGTCACATCTTCCTTATAATTGTAAATCTCCATTCTATTTTCTTCTAATTCATTGCTTAGTCTTATATAAGCTTCTAGCAACTCTTCTGAACTCGTATTGCTAGATGAATAAGCAAGGGATTCTTCTGCTATTTTTTCTTTTCCATACTTTTTTAATAAATTCCCTGTCTTTTGTAACAAAGCCCTACTTGTTAAAGCAAAATCGAAAGTTGGCCCTTCGAATATTATTTTCTCTATTGAACTTGGATATATCGACGCATATAACAACGCTACATATCCACCGAAAGAATGTCCAATTACAGACCACTTTTCAATTTGTAATGCTTTTCTTAGTTCCTCACAGTCTTCAATTAAATCATTTAATCCAAAAGCTTCGTCCTCAGTAATTTCTTCTGAGCGACAAACACCTCTTTGATCTATCATAATTACATATAAAGAATCTTTTAAACGTTCCCCTTGATGAAATGAAAAATCATAGCAACTTTCTCCTGGTCCACCATGCAAGTATAAGACCGGTTTATTTTTAGGGTTTCCATGCGTTTCAACGTATAGCTTTTTCCCTCTAATGTTCATGTATTTCCCTGCTTCTATCAAATTCGTCATAAAAATCACCACTTTTTTTACTGAATATTATAACATTTAACCTTAAATAATCCCTATTACATTTAAAAAGACGATGATGATTGCGAGTGGTGCTACAAATCGAAGTAAGAAAGCCCAACAAATAAATACTTTCTTTCCATAATTTCCACCTACAAAAAACTCTGCTTCTAGCACCTTCTTTTCCATTTTGAATGAAACGAAAATACTAATAAATAGTGCTCCAAGTGGCATTAATATATTACTAGATAAGAAGTCTACTGCATCAAAAATATTCTTTCCGAAAATCGTAATATCACTCCATACTCCAAATGATAGCGCTGAAGGTATACCTACTAAGAAAATGCCGAAACCAATCATCCATGATAATTTCGTTCTTCTTTCTTGTTCACCATTTGCTAATGCTGAAACAACTGTCTCTAGTAGAGAAAATGCCGATGTTAATGTCGCAAATGTAAATAGTGCAAGAAATACTGTTAAGAAAAATCCGCCGAATGGAATTTGACTAAATACAGATGGTAATACGATAAATAGTAATCCAGGCCCTTCTGTTGGCTCCATTCCTAATGAAAATACGGCCGGAAAAATAGCAAGACCCGCAAATAATGAAACAAATAAATTCAATCCAACAATTGTTATTGCTGATTTTGGTAAACTTTCTTTTTTATTTAAATAGGAACTATACGTGACCATAATCGAAATCCCGATACTAATCGCAAAAAATGATTGGCCCATTGCAAACAAAATACTTTCTGAAGTAATCTTTGAGAAATCTGGTTGTAAGAAAAACTTCACACCTTTCATTGCGTTATCAAGTGTTAGTGAGCGAACAATAAGAGCAACAAATAATACGAACAATGCTGGCAACATATATTTACTTGCTTTTTCAATTCCGTTTTGTACACCTTTTGACACAACCCAAATCGTAATAAACATAAAAGCGAAATGCCCTATAATCGCCCAGGTGGGATTTCCAATTGTTTCAGTAAATAATGCTCCGTAATTTTGTCCCGGAGTAATAAGTTGTCCCGTTACTCCTCTGAATAAATAAATTAACACCCATCCGCCTACAACGCTATAAAACGAAAGTAATATAAAACATGTTCCAACGCCAAGTCGTCCAATCCAGTGCCATCCTGTATTTGGCGCGATACTTTTAAATGCTCCAACCGCTTGTTTCTGTGTACTACGACCAATCATAAATTCAGCTATAAGTAGCGGTAGCCCAATTAATACAGTAAATAATATAAAGATTAAAAAGAATGCTCCTCCCCCGCTCTTCCCAGCGATATAAGGAAACTTCCATATTGCGCCAAGTCCAATTGCCGATCCTGCTGCAGCCATTATAAAGCCTAATTTCGAAGTCCATTGCTCCGTCTGTTTCATCTTATTTTCCTCCTAATTAAATCTTTTTATATGAATAATTAAATTTTGTAAACCAATCCGAATAAACCCTCCATTTCTATTTCCATAAAATAAAAAAATGGCCAAGCATCTCTATATAAAGAGACGCTAAGCCATTTACTTAACGCGGTACCACCCTTATTGATTCCATTATGAATCCACCTTAGTAGTAATCGTTTGATTACAAACCTAATATCGAAGGTTAACCGTTAAGATTTACTAAGAATGTGATTCCGTTCCACCTTACTGCTCCTAGGCGAGTTCAGGATGTCATTTGACTATGTCACACCAACCCATAGCTCTCTGTACAAATATACGACCTTACTACTCCTATTCAACACATTTAAATATTTAGAATATATTTTCTTTTGAAATTAATATGAAGTATATCGGTTATATTTATAACTGTCAAGGGCTATATTAAAATTTGATGAGAAATCTTTTTATGATCCTCCGTCATCATCATCACTATCAGCAGTACCTTCTTCTGGATCATCGGTATCTTGTTGTTGTGATGACTCTTTTTGTTGAATAGCGTTATTTACCGCTGTAGTAGACATGACTCCACCTGTTATTGGATGTACTCTTACATCAACCGTTAAAACGTACTTTACGATAATTTCAAAACATAATACAACCCTTTATTTTTTCCTCCGCTATCGTCATACACTGTTCACGACTATTACAATCTATAAACTTTAAGAATTAATACACTTGTAAGATTATAATACTATTTTAAACTTTCACGTTAAAACACAAAAAAGCACTCGTAGCCTTTAGTCGACAATCGAGTGCTGTAAGTTCATCTATTTTTAAGTAGCATAAATTTGTAAGTTTTGTAGTAACAGTATGGCACCTTTTACATGTCATGACAACTACTACGTTAAAACTTACGAGTTTGTACGAGTTCGTTAGTTTAATGTCCATTCCATGTGTTTATATTTATCGCCCGGTAAAATGTCATCTCGCCTAAGCTCGTACTTCGTTTTTTCGACGTACAATGAATTAGAGAATCTATTCAAAGTTGTATAAACTCTACCTACTAAATTAGGATTTTTTTGTTTATATAAAAACTTTGCAACAGAACCTTTAAACTAAACTTCAAATCCAATTACTATCCATTCATCAACAATGTCCCAAAAATTCATATTATATCTAGGCTCTTTATTCGTCCACCATAAAGTCGCATTATCATTATTAGAATTCTTATAATCTACTGCAACATAACCACCCATACCACTTTTAAAGAAACCAAAAGTAGTTTGTAAATCAATTTGTAAAGGTTCTTCTAACTCCTCAATAATACCCCATTCATCATCATCAAAAAAAGTTACATTTTCTAAAGGAACTAAACCCATAGATTGACTCGCATAAAAATAGAAACCATTATGAACAGTTCGATAAAAATTTCGTATTGTTGAAGGAATCTTATCCCAAGATTTTTCTAATTCTTCATTATTAAACTCATCTTTGGGATTTCCCCCTTCATAATATAGAATTTCCCCATTATCTGTTTTAATAGTGTATAAAATTGAATATCTACCATTTGTGTTCATAAGCTCTACTTCTTCAAGGTGCCTAGACAAATAAGAAATAGTGTTTCTTAATTCCACTCCTACTTGCTCTTTCCATATCGATAAAATACTCTCAACTCTCTTGTCTACGTTTTCTTCTTGAAACAATTCATACCATGAATTTGGTATTTTCCCACTATCAAGTTTATTAATCTCATGGCATGATATAAGTTGTGCATTTCTTTTATATTTTCTTAAAAAATCAAGTTTTTGTTCCATAATTCTATCTCCTTTATTTATCTATATCCTTTTTATTTCCTTCAACAAAATCATCAATTTGTTTTTGTAATTTCATTTCTAATTCTTTTTCCTTCTTTATCATTTCTTCTCTAAACTTAGGATCAACTTCAATTTTTTCTTTCTTATAAATTGTCCAATCAGAATAAGATTTAGACCCCTTAGATTTATTGGCTGCTTCACTTAATCCTAGAAAATTCTCTTCATTGTTTAAAACCTTAAGTTGTTGTTCTTTCGTTAATTTATCGAAATTTTCCATCTTTGCTATATTTTTCATTGATACGATATGATCAGCTTGAAGTCTATCTGTAATATACTTACCAGGTAAAGCAGGGTCAGGCGTTCCTATTTTATCCTCAATGCCCTCATTAACTTTTTCCCGTAGCTTTGCAGTAGGCGTTCCATCTCTTAATTCATCATATAATTCCTTTGAGATTCTTCTTTCCCCGTATCGAGGCGGTGTTCCAATATCACCCGTACCCTTATAGTTGTGATCTCACGCTAATTTTTAATTAGGGATTTTTTCAATACACTTAACAAAAGAGACCTCAAATATGAGGTCTCTTTTGTTAAGTCTTCTTCATCTATAACTTCCTCTTTACTTATTCAATATCAGACAATCTCCCTTATTGAAATATAATAAAATCCTAATAAAAACGCGTTCTTCAAAAAGTTCTTTTTCTGCCCTTCGAATCTAGTAAAATGGCTATAAGATATTACAAATTTAAGCTACGCTTAACTTGCACTAATAAATCCATTAATCCATTTCTTTCTGGATTTTTTTCCACTTCTTTTTTCACATGTTCTTCCAAATAATTATAAAAAGTTTCAAAGTCCAAATACACTTGTTGTTCAGACTCAACAGCTGGAGAATCTAATTCAACCAACACATGCTTATCATCTAAAGGTATAGGTAGCTGTGACATATCAAATTCATCTAAATCCGACTGAAAATGAACAAATACTATTTCTTGTCCAAACCCCTCTTTTTTCACAAAAAAACTCAAAGCTCTTTCCAAGTACTTACCGTTTATAAAGTTAAAATATATTGACATTAATTCATCGTTTTTCTCTTTATCTTCAATAAATTCAAAATTACTATTCATTTTATCCTCCTATAAACATTGTATCTTATAATATCAGTCTAGAATTGGGAAAAAGTTAGTTATCTCTCCAGTATCATTTAAATAACCTCTGAACTTCAATCCATTTGAAGCAGTACCTTCAACAAGCCTACCATTTATTGTTCCCTTTTGCATTGCTTCTTTTCCCCACTGATATATCTTATCATCACTAATCATTGCTGGATCGTATATTGTTTTAGGCTCCTTAATATTTTTATACGAAACAGGTTCTGCAATATTTCCAGCCATATCTTTTCTAGGTATTTTGTATTCTATCTCATAAATCCCTTCAATTGAAGAATGTGATTTTTTAGATATAATTAAGTCTTCTACATCAACACCCTGATTTTTCAAAGCATTGTAAAATTCATCCATGTTATGTCCACCACTAACTCCTTTCTTAGTGCTTATATTCTCAACATTTTTCAAATGATTTTTAGCATTATCTCCAAATTTAAAGTTATTAGCTCCAACCGTACCCTTAACAACCTTACTCTCCATATACTGATAAGCATCTTTCAGAGAATGCTGTCCTATCTCTCGGACCATTCCTACTCCAGGCATGACATAGGCTTTTCCCAAACCTGGGATCCATTTGTACTCCAGTAATGTTTTTACTGCGTGCTGGATCTTTTCATTCCCCTGCAAGAAGGTTGTTTTTACGGTTGTGGCGCCTTTGTTCCATAAGCTTCCGATTTTGTCGGCAAATCCTTTTGCTGTGGAGGCTACAAAGTTTACGCCTTCTTTTACTTTGTGGCTGGCTGTTTTTATACCATCGACAGCTGCTTTTCCAGCTTTTCCAGCCACCATTGATATTCCTTCGCCTAGCCCTTTTCCTGCTTTTACAATTGTCTTTCCGAAGCTAGAAGCGACATACTTTATTCCTTTTCCAGCAAGACTTGCCACTTTTCCAACAGGAACAAAGTTTAGGAGCGTCCATCCTGCGGCGATGAGTCTTTCTTTTGATGATAATTCTTTTCCTGTAATAGGATCTTTACCGGTAACTGCACGAATTGCATCATTTACTCCAATGAATTCAGCTGCCCCTTCTACTCCCTTTTCCCACCATGATTTTTCATGTTTCTTTTCTTTTTTATGGGTTTCTTTCAATTTTTCATTTTGTTTCTTTTGATATTCTTCATCTGCTTGACGAAACTTTTGAGCGATACGCCGTAATTCTTTTTCTGTAACTTGTAAGTTACGTATGTAAGATTCCATGAGTCCCATTGATCTCATATATTCCCCATAAAAATGTTGACTCGTTGCTCCTTGCCATTGCATTTGAATACTAAACATAGATTGATTGAGATTTTGTTGTATGTTCTGGCTGTGTGTTTGCATCTCTGATATGTTTTTGGCAATTTGTTCGAGTTGTTCAGGTTTGACCTTGATCTCCAAACCCTCTCCCACCTTCCTCTATTTTATACCAAAAAGAAATAGAACTGCATCAATTTTTACTTATTCCCTTTAGAAAAAACATCAAAAATACTGTTATCACAAATCGATTCAATTTCTTCCTTCACAAATAATTTTTGAAATTTTGTTCCTGGGTTTAATATTACATTTGCTTCTAAATCTATAGTCTTTAATAATTCAATCGCATTCATAGAGACATATGGACATTCTTCTGGAATAACCATTTCTAAATGTTTCAAATCAGAATACAGTGGTAACATTAATCCTTCTTCCATTTCAAAATAATGAATTTGCAATTGTGTATTTTCAGTTGAAATCAAATTCCCTTCTTCATCTACATTTGTATCTCCCTCTACAGAAGCAACAACGTACAAATTTGATTTCTGTAATATCTCATAAAAACGAACTCTTTTTTCTTCATTCTGTAAAGCTTCCACTAACGCCTCATCTAATGGACAAATTTCTAGTAAACTCATTAACTTTCACTCCTTATTTGGAATAAAGTTCGCCATCTTACTTGAGATAAGATGGCGAACTTATTATCTACTTATTTTTGAGCATCCATAGCTTTTACTTTTTCTAAATTCTCCATTGCTTTTTGGCGCAATTCTCCATCAATCGTTGTTGCATATTGTGGTCGAGTTAAAAACTCAAAACATTTATATGCATTATTGTTGTCATTTTTGTCTAAATACCCTTTACCGGTTTGTAACATTTTTTCAGAGACAACTTTCATAAATTCTTTTGCAGGTGCCTGCTGATATCCTAAGTTCATCGCTTGATGAGTTAGCTCAACTACTGATGCTAAATCTTCAATAGTGTTTATACGAGTAGCCTTTTTATTAGCAGCATCAAATGCACTTAAATATTCAATGGCAGCTTTGGCTTTATCTTTTACTCCGGTCATTTCAACCCCTGGTGTTTTATAAAGAATTTGATAGATTTCTAAAGCTGATAGGTAATTACTCTTTTCCATTTCTCCCCCTTCTTTTAATACGCGATTTGCGACATCAGAAAATCCTTTTTTATCATTAACACCACGGTAGGAAGCTTGTCCATAATAGTGTAAAGCCTCGTAAAGTTTTCCTTTCTGATTTGCTTTTGCATTCGCTACTTGTAGTAGTTGAATTCCCTCCATCTTTTTCGACGCATTATCAATAACACCCATACCAGCGATTTGCTCAATCTTTTTATCAATATCTTTCAACTGTGCCAATAACGTATAAGATGGAAGTACAGTTTTCTCGGCATTTTCTTGCCAATTTGGTGTTCCATTGATTTGCTCCCATTCAACTTCTGTTTTTTCCCATAGTTTATTTGCATAATTCACCATTTCTTCTCTGGAACGCTCCAGTGGATGCTTTGTGCGAATTGCATTGGCAATATTCAATACAGCTGTATAATATTCTCCTTTATTTGCAGCCTCAGTTGCTTTTCTTTCAAACATAAGTGGCATTAACATTTTATTTGCTTCATCTTGAACAGATTGTTCTACTCTTGCCGTACTTGTTAATAGATTTGCTTTCTTTAAAGCATCTTCCACTGAAGATTTTGGGTCTTTCATTTGTCCTCTAAGCCCATCTACCGCTATACTAAATTGCTGATTTAATTTTTCTTTTTGTTGGTCTTTTGCGACATCAATCCATTGATTTGCTAATAGTAAAGCATTTTCATAGTTTAGACTTTCAGGGTTTAAATATGTTTCAATTTGCTCAATCGCTTGATTGATCGGATTTGGTTTTTCCGGTTTCATTTGAACATCTGTATCATTGCTATTTGTGTCTTTATGATTTACTTCTTTCGTATTTTCTTTGTTGTTTTTATTAGCTTCAATTAATTGATCTTTTTGCTCTTTCTCACTAGCTATTTCTGACGCCCCAGTTTTATTCGTATTATCTTCTTTAACCACTTGTCCTCCATTACTGCTAGTTGCAGTTTCTTTCTCTGGACTTACGTTTTCTTTTGTATCATTTTTAGATGTCACTACTGGTGCTTCAATGTTAATATTTTTTAATTCTTCTTGTAATAGTTTATAGAAAATCTTTTCTACACGTTGATTTGCAGCCTCTACTAATTTAGGATCCACGCTTTCAAGCACCGAAGTAACTAAGTAATATTTACTTAAAGATTGTTCTAGAGAAGCTATATCTGTTTGGTTATTTAACCAAACATTCTCCTCTTGTACAGCCTTATCGTATACTAACTTTGCAACTGATTGAATATACTCTTTCGTATTTTCTTTTAAATACTCTTGTAATTCTTGTTGGGTTGTAACTTTTTCCTTAAGTGTATTCATTTGGTTACGTAAATAAAATAATTCACTTTGATTCGAATAATTCTCCTTATTAGCTAAAATTTCTCCCAAATTGTCCAATGTTAATCTATGATCAGCAACTGTCTGTGCATTTGAAGATGCATTCAATTGAGATATAAGTGTTAACTCTTTATTTTCCTTGGAATATTTAGCCCTATTATTCAACGTATCAGAATTTTGTCCTTTATCATAATAATCATTGAAAAATACTGACGAGTACCTTTCTCCATTCCCAGCATACCACTCCACCAAAATATCTCCAGTTATTGGGGATACTGTAATTTGATCGTGTGGAACTGGTGGTTTTGGTTTCTCTTGTTCTTTATCATCACCTGGTTTTGG